>JANNFH010000257.1:0-4427 GCA_031379565.1 Alphaproteobacteria bacterium | reverse complement strand
AAAGCGGCCTGGGGCGCGAAGGCGGCGTCGAGGGGCTGGAGGAATATCTCGAAACCAAATTCATCAACCTCGGCGGCTTTACCTGAGCGAGCGGCGACAGGGCGGCTTCGTCTACGTGCTCGGCAGCGCGCTCGGGGCGGACCGGCGCACCTATGTCGGCTGGAGCATCGACATCGACCAGCGCCTGGCCCTGCACAATGGCGGGCTTGGCGCCCGCTCGACGCGCGGGCGCGCCTGGGTGCTGCTCTACGCGGAACGCTACCCGACGCGCCGCGAAGCCATGAGCCGCGAGTGGGCGCTGAAGCGCGACCGCCGTTTCCGCGCGGCGCTGGCGCGGCTATTGTGACCCGAGATGCGGCCTTGGGGGCCTCGCTTCGCCCGCGTGGAATGAATTAGAAAGGCGAGCATGAATCCGAAATCCCTCCCCGCCTGGCTGTACACCGACCAGCGCTTTTTCGAGTTGGAACGTGAAAAGGTCTTCCGCGCCGCCTGGCACATTATGGGCCACATCAACGATGCGCCGAAGCCTGGCGACTACGTCACGCTCGAACTGTTGGGCGACCGCGTCGTCACGCTGCGCGGCGAGGACGGCCAGCTGCGCAGTTTCCACAATGTCTGCCGCCACCGCGCTGGCAAGCTCGCAAGCGAAGCGCGCGGCTCTTGCGGTCATCGCCTGGTCTGCCCGTATCACGCCTGGAGCTACAAGCTCGACGGCAGCTTCGCCGGCGCGCCGAAATGGCAGGGCTTCGAAAAGCTCAATCCGAAAGATCATGGGCTCGTGCCGATCGAACAGGAAATTTTCCAGGGCTTCATCTTCATCCGCTTTGCGCCAGGCCTGCCCAGCGTCGCCGAGATGATGGCGCCTTATGCTGACGAGCTGGCCGAGTACGAGCTGGAAAAGCTTGTGCCGAATGGCCGCGTGACACTCCGGCCGCGCAGTGTGAATTGGAAAAATGTCGGCGACAATTATTCCGACGGCATGCACATCCCCGTCGCCCATCCCGGCCTCACGCGCCTCTTCGCCGGCTCCTATGCGATCGAAGCGAAAGAATGGGTCGACAAAATGTGGGGTGACATCACCGAGGCGCCCTCGGCCAATTGGTCAGAAAGTGGCTATCAGAAATTGCTCGATGGCTTCGAGAGCATCCCCGCCGCCCGTCGCCGGCGCTGGGTCTATTACAAGCTCTGGCCCAATGTCGCCTTCGACATTTACCCCGACCAAGTCGATTTCATGCAATTCATCCCGGTCTCAGCCACCGAGACGCTGATTCGTGAAATCGCATACGCGCACCCTGATTCCAGCCGCGAAATGCGCGCCGCCCGGTTCTTGAATTGGCGCATCAACCGGCAGGTCAATACCGAGGACACCGCTTTGATCCAGGCGGTGCAGGACGGCATGGCCTCATCCAGCTATACAATCGGCCCGCTGTCTCCGAGCGAAGCGTGCCTGATCTCGTTCGGCAATCGTATGCGCGAACTGATCCCCGAAGCGAAACTCGAACACGCGCCTTCGGCCTAAGTCAGACCGGCGAGAGTTTCGGCGGCGTCAGCATCAAGGCGTCGGGCTGGGCGCCTTCGCCGACAATCTCGAACGATGAGCAGCAACGCGCGCAGAAGGCGACGTCGCCAAGTATGGTGCGGAAGGTCGAGCGCCGCCGCTGCAAAGGCGTTTCGCAGGTCGGACAAGGCTCGCCGATTTTCTTCTCGAGCATTGGCATCTCCGGGCGCCACAACATTAACTGCACAATGCTGAACAGAACGTTTCGGTCGGCACGGCGTCAGCTCTAACGAAACAGATGCTGGTCCGGCATCCACCGTGCAGTCCGGTCTCACTTTTGCTCGCAGATGTGGTCGCAAGGACGCGCATTCGCGCCAGGCGTGCGTTCAGCCCTTCCGCTTCGCTCGTTTTGGCAATGAGGCGTTCGCCCGCGCGTGCGCGGCCTTCAGCGCCGACAGAAAAGTCGCCTCATCGACCCGCCCCAGCGCACAGCTGGTCGCGCCCAACTTGCCCCAACCGCCCGGCACAGGTGCGAAGGCTTTGGGCGCCTGCTCGCAATAAAAATCCCGCAGCTCGGAGTCGAACATGAAATTCATCTCCGTACCGGAGGCGCCCAAAGTGGCGAAGATGCGCCGCGGCGTGCGGAAAGCCGCACGGTCGAAATGCGGCGCTTCGCTGGAATTTTCCAGCGACAGCGCCAGCTTGCGGGCGCGGGCGGCGGTGACGGGCATGCGCCTTGTTAGCACGAGGCCGGCTGCTAATGCACCGGGTACGAAACCACCCCCGCATTTGGGGCGGCCCCCAAGGGGAGAAGGGACGCTGCGTCCGGTTTTGGGCCACAACTTGCCCCACGCCGCGCCCACAGCCAGTGCCGGCTTAACGCGCGCGTCGCCACCTTCACTCCAACCAGCTCGGCCGTTTGTACGGCTTGCCCAAATCCGTGGCGACGGCTTCGTGCGCAATGGCGCCCTCATACACGTTGAGGCCGTTCGCCAAATGCGGGTCGTCTTGCAGCGCTTGCTTGTAGCCCTTGTTGGCTAGCGCCAGCGCGAACGGCAGTGTCGCGTTGTTGAGTGCAAACGCACTCGTGCGGGCCACCGCGCCCGGCATGTTGGCGACGCAATAATGGATGACGCCATCGATTGTGAACACGGGATCGGAATGCGTGGTCGCGTGCGAAGTCTCGAAGCAGCCGCCTTGGTCGATGGAAATATCCACCAGCACCGAACCGGGGCGCATGGTTTTCAGCATCGCCCTTGTGATCAATTTCGGCGCCGCCGCGCCGGCCACCAGCACCGCGCCGACGACGACATCGGCTTCCTTCACCGCCTCTTCGATCGCAGCCTTGGTTGAATAGACCGTCTCCAGCCGGCCATTGAATTCGCGGTCGAGCTCTTCCAAGCGCGCGGGGTTCTTGTCGAACACGGTCACGCGCGCGCGCATGCCGACCGCAATTTGCGCCGCGTTGTAGCCCGATACGCCCGCACCGAGAATCACAACATCGGCCGGCCGCACGCCGGGCACGCCGCCCATCAGCACGCCGCGCCCGCCATTGGCTTTTTCCAAGAAGTGCGCGCCGACCTGAATCGACATGCGCCCGGCGACCTCGCTCATCGGCTTCAGCAGCGGCAAGCGGCCGGCGGCGTCGGTCACGGTTTCGTAGGCGATGCAAGTCGCGCCCGATTTCATCAGCCCCTCGGCTTGTTCCGGATCGGGCGCCAAGTGGAGATAGGTGAACAGCGTGTGCTTGGGCTTCAGGCGCGCGATCTCCACCGCCTGCGGCTCCTTTACCTTCACGATCAACTCAGCCTTCGCGAACACTTCGTCCGCATTCGGGAGAATTTTGACGCCGACCTTCTCGTACACGCTGTCCGGGGCGCCAATGCCCTCGCCCGCTTTCGTCTCCAGGAAAACCTCGTGGCCTGCGCGGACCAGCTCCGCCGCGCTCTCCGGCGTCAGACCGACGCGATACTCATGGACCTTGATTTCCTTCGGACAGCCAACGCGCATGGGAATTTCCTCCAATTTTCGACAAAATATCCGAACTGGCCTGCATTTTTATCGAAATCATGCTATGTAATGGCCTAGTTGAGCGTTTTTTATGCGCCGGTGGCCGCTATCACGGGATTTTCTCCATGGAGCTCGACGAATTCGACCACAAGATCCTGTCCCTGCTTGAGCGCGACGGCGCGCTCACCAGCGTCGCTCTGGCTGACAAGGTCGGCCTCTCCGCTTCCGCCTGCCACCGCCGGGTGAAGGCGCTTGAAGCCGGCGGAATCATCGAAGGCTACGCCGCGCTGCTGTCGGACCAAGCGCTCGGCCGCGGCGCCACCATCTTCGTGGCGGTGACGCTGGAAAACCAGCGCGCCGAAACCATGGCGGCGTTCGAACGCGCGGTGGTGAAAAGCCGCGAAGTGCAAGATTGCCATTTGATGTCGGGCGAGAGCGATTATCTGCTCCGCATCGTCCTCGCCGGCGAGGATCGCTATGAGCGCGTCCACCGCGAGACGCTGTCAAAGCTCCCCGGCGTGCGGCGGCTGGTGTCGAACTTCACCATCCGGACGGTGTTTCGGCGCGCGGCGTCCGTGGCGCATTAAGCGAGGTTCGCCGTCATTCCGGGCGAGCGGAGCGAGACCCGGAACCCAGGGATCGTAGGGCAGGGGCGCTTGCCCCTGGGTTCCGGGCTCGGCTTCGCCGCCCCGGAATGACGAGCTGCTTGCGACAGCAGAACTCGTTGCGTTTTCATGTGTTTGCTCTTGTCAGCACGCGTGCGATTCCTAGAAACGCATGCTACGAGGAAGCCCCATGTCCGATCCCGCCACCATTCCCGTCCCGCCTGAATGGGCCAAGCGCGCCTTCGTCGATGACATCGCCTACCGCTCGATGCACGCGGCGGCGCTAGCCGATCCCGAGGCGTTTTGGGGGGTGC
>JANNFH010000234.1:0-2313 GCA_031379565.1 Alphaproteobacteria bacterium | reverse complement strand
CATCGGGTGGACTTCGCCGCCGACGTGCTTGGCGGATTTGGCCAACGCGCGGGCTTGATCGAAAAGGCCATCGCCGAAATCGACAAGGAAGGCGCGGGAATTATCGTGCTGTTGCGCGACCTGGCGGCGGACTCGCTGTCGCAAAGGCTGAAGGGCGCGCCGAACGAGGCGGAAGCCGCCGAAAGCGCCCAGCGCGTGATCGGCATCGGCTCGCAAATCCTCCGTGAGCTTGGCGTGCGCCACATGATTGTGCTGGCCAATACCCCAACACGGCTGGTCGGCGTTGAAGGCTACGGGCTGACGATTGACGGCTGGCGCGGGTTCAAGCCGTGAAGGACGCCGAAAAACTTCCAATCCAGAAAGTGGAAGGCGCGCGGTTGCTTATTGTCGCCGCGCCCTATTACCGCGCCATCACAGACCACATGCAGCGGGGCGCGGAGGCGGCGGCGACGAAGGGCGAAGCCACGCTTGACCGCGTGTTCGTCCCGGGTGCGTTCGAGATACCTGGCGCTATCGCCCTCGCCGCTAGGAGCGGCGCGTATGATGGCTTTGTCGCGCTGGGCTGCGTGGTGCGCGGGGAAACCAGCCATTACGATTATGTTTGCAGGGAAAGCGCGCGCGGACTGATGGATTTGTCGTTCCGCGATGGGCTCGCGATCGGGTACGGTATTCTTACGGTCAACACACTGGCGCAAGCGGAAGAACGCGCCGATCCAGAGCGCGGCGACAAGGGCGGGGAAGCAACGCGGGCGTGCATTGCCATGATTGCGCTGAAGCGGCGTTTCGCCCAGAACACGCTATGAGCACGCCATGAGCCGTGAAGACGCGTTCGCGTCGCGCAGCACGGCGCGGCTGGCGGCAGTGCAGGCGCTCTATCAGATGGAAGTGTCGGGCGCTTCCACTGCCGACGTCATCGCCGATTTCGATTCCGGAAAATTGCCGCGCGAGGAAGCGGGGCCCGGCGATGGGGAGGGCGATGTCGCTTTGTTCAAGATATTGGTCGAAAGCGCGGTGGATCGCCAAACCACCATCGACGGCGCGATTGCGCGGCGGCTAGGCAAAACGTGGAAATTGGAGCGGCTCGACGCTGTGGCGCGCGCGATTCTGCGCGCCGGTGTGGCGGAGCTGGAACAGCGCGCCGACATTCCAACGGCGGTGGTGATCGATGAATATGTTGAAATCGCCAAGGCCTTCTTCAACGGGCCAGAGCCCGGTTTCGTGAACGCGACGCTTGACGCCTGCGCCCGCGATTTGCGCCCGGCGCCAGCCGGCGACGCCAAAAATGCCGGTTGATGAGTTTGACATCATCCGAACCTTGTTCGCGCCGCTGGCCAAGAGCGCCGGCGCGCGCGGGCTGATCGACGATGTGGCGGTGTTCGACGTTGGCGGAGCCCTCGTCGTCACCACCGACGCCATCGTTGAGGGCGTGCATTTTCTGGCCGCCGATCCGCTCGATACGGTCGCGAAAAAAGTGCTGCGGGTGAATTTCTCCGATCTGATAGCCAAGGGCGCCAAGCCGATCGCCATCACACTGACGTTGATGTGGCCGCACCACCGGCCAGCAAGCGAAATCGCGGATTTCGCGCGCGGGCTCGGTGAGGACCTGGGATTCTACGACGTCGCGTTGCTGGGCGGCGACACCACCGCCACACCGGGACCGCTGGCGATCTCGGTCACGGCGTTCGGCGTCCCGCTTGGCGCGCGCACGCCTTCGCGCGCGGATGCGAGAGTGGGTGAGCAGCTCTGGGTCACCGGCTTTATCGGAGATGGCTTTCTCGGGTTGGTAAGTTTGACGGCCGCGCCGCTCGGTCGCGTCGATGCGCACACGGCGGCGGTGCGCGCCGCCTATCGCACGCCGACACCTCCGCGGCTCTTTGCATCGGCCATCTCGGAGTACGCGTCTGCCTCGATGGATGTGTCCGATGGGCTGATAGTCGACGCGGAAAAAATGGCGGCGGCCTCCGGCGTGGCGCTACGCATCGAAGCGGGGGCCGTGCCGCTTAGCGCGGCCGGCCACGCTTATGTCGAGGCGAGCGGCGAAGCGGGGCTTGTCGCGTTGCTTAGCGGTGGGGACGACTACCAGGCGCTGTTCACAGCGCCTGCCGGCGCACAAAGCGCGATTCAGGAGGCGGGGTGCGCAACCGAAACCAACCTAACGCTGATCGGCCAGGTGCTCGCGGGCGCTGGTGTCCGATTTGTCACGGCGGCTGGTGCTGACCTGAAGCCGTTCGCGGGCGGACACCGGCACAAATTAGGCCGGTAAGATATTGCTAAGGATTGTGGCGGATTCTCCGGCTTCAGATTGGAGCTTGC
>JANNFH010000201.1:0-5340 GCA_031379565.1 Alphaproteobacteria bacterium | reverse complement strand
TTCGGCGACGAAGTCCTCAAGGTGCGACGGAAACAAGCCGCCCTGATCTCGCGCCACGCCCTCCACGAAACGCTTCAACACCGCCTCCCGCACATCGGTAGAGAGCTTGCACTGCTTCGGCGTTTTCACACAGCCTCGGCCCAAAACAGCCGCTCGTTACTGAACCGGCAGACGTGGGCCAGGCACGTTAAGCGTTGATTAGTATTTCGCGTCTTGCACGGTCAGTCCTCGACGCCGCGCCGTCACTCTTATTTCAGGGTTAATCCGTACCTTCGGACACAGCCTCATCCGCGTGTCCGAACATGAATGCTGATATCCCCCCGCCGACCGTTGCGTGTCCGGCGCCTGAAGCGCGCGAAGCGGGCTTTCCGATCGCCCTATCGCAGGCGAGGCGAGCGCGCCTTGACGGCGATTTTGGCGGGGCGCTGTGTTTGACAGAAGCGGTGCTTGTCTTAGAGCCGCGAAGTGCGGATGCCTGGTTGGAGCTGGGGCTCGCGCACTCCGCAATGGGGCATGATGAGCCCGCGCATGAAGCGTTGTTGCGCGCCCTTAAAATCGCGCCTGACTATGACGACGCACGGCTCGCCTTGGCGCGGCTGGCCTATAGATCTGGCGATACTGAGGGAGCGCAACAATGGCTTTCCGGTATTGCATCGGCGAGATTGGACGATGAGGAGACAAGCGCGTTTCGCCAATCATTGACGGCCTCGCATCACAGCAATGAGGCCTGGCGCATCGACGGGTTCGCGGCTTACAGCGCTTTGACGAGCGACTTTGCGCCGTGGCGCGAGGCGTCGCTGTCGATGGTGCGTCGTGGCGGCGCCGATACAATTGGGGCGAAACTCGAGATCGCAGACCGCTTCGGTGATTCCGACACGTTTGGCGAGGTCCAATTTGCCCGATCGACCGGCGGGGCGACATGGGGCGTCGCGCTTGGTGGGGCGCCAGACGCGCACTTCAAGCCTGAAGCGGCGATCCGCATTGACTTGAGCGCATCGACCAACGCCGACTGGCTCTTGGACGCATCATTCAACGTCGCCCGCTACCAGATCGGACAAATTGTTCGTCTTGGCCTTCGCGCGGAACGCTATTTGAGCGGCGACCTTCGGCTGAGTGCACAAGGCATCGTCGTACGCGACGAGACGGACACGCTGCGCACTGGTTACGGTTTAGGAGGCGCCTGGGGGCTGGGCGACGGCGCAGAAGTCTCACTGGCTTGGTTCGACGCTCCCGAATCGTCCGAGGGCATGACGATCGATGTGAGATCAATCTCAATTGGGGTCGCCGCTAATATCTCAACGGATACACGCGTGCGCGTGACGACATTGCGGGAAGAACGGGACGCCTTTGATCGCCTCGAACTGTCGCTGGCCGTGACACGGACATTCTAGCATGCCGAGCGCGTTGGTCTTGATCTGGGTGACCGCGCTGGGGCTCGTGCTGGTCTCGTTCTGTGCGCTGGCGGCGTTGATCATAGCGCGATTGGTTCGAGAACGTGAAGAGCGAAAGAACCCCAATCGGCGCGCGCGCGTCTCCAAGGCGCTCCTGAATTACGCGCTTGTCGGGGGCAAGACTCCGTCTTTGTCTATCGCCAGCGGCGCGGGGCGCCAAGTTCTGATCGATGTCGCGCTTGATGCGGCTTTGATCATGCGCGGGCCCTCCAAAGCGCGACTGGTTGCGTTGCTTCGAGATATCGGGTTGGACAAAGAGCTGCGTCGCCAAAGCCGTTACGGCAAGATCCGAGACCGTGTGAATGCTCTTGAGGCGCTTTGCCTGTTTCCCGATTCGGACACGATAGCGGCTTTGTGCAGGGCCGAGCGATCGCCCGACCTGCGCGTCTGGCTTACAGCTTTGCGCACACGCGCTCAGCTTGGCGTCGGGCCGGACATTTCAGGTTTGCTGGACCTCGCCGGACGTTCTGGCGCCGGTCGATCGTCTACCATGCTGGACTTGCTTGCGGCGCGCGCCAAGGCAAACTTCCGCGAAGCGTTGCGTGCGCTTAACGGCGATCTGGCCATTCCAGCCAGGGCGCTCTTGGTTCGGGCGATCGGTGAGACCGGTCAAATCGAGGCTTTCGCCTCATTGCGGATCGCGCTCTGCCACCCGAATCCGCAGGTGCGATCGGCCGCCGCGGGCGCTCTCGGTGCTTTGGGATATTCGGACGCGGCGAGCGCGCTGGTGCGCGCGACACGTGACGTGGACTGGCGGGTGCGCCTGAAGGCGGTGGAGGCGATTAAGCGACTCGGACTTTGGCTTGAGGCGCCTTGCTTGGAATTGCTGCTGCAAGACCGGGTTTGGTGGGTGCGTTTCCGCGCTGAGGAAGCGCTGCGTGGCCTGGACGATGTGGGCATAGGCGCCCTGCGACAGGTGACGGCGACAATTTCGACTGCCGACAGTAACACTACCGCGCGGAGCGCACGCCGATGAATGTCGATCTCTATCCAGACTTCATTATCGCCGCTGCAAACGCTTTCGCCGCCTTCATCATCGGTGTGGGTATTGTGCAGAACGCCGTTTATTTGCTCTTGCTTGTCGTCGCGCAGCGCGCCCTCGCGGCCGAACCGCCTGAGCTGCGCGTGCGAACACTGCGACGCCGCTCGGCTGCGATCGCCCCGCCCATCGCTTTGCTGGCGCCGGCCTACAATGAGGCGCAAACAATTGAAAATAGCACGCGATCTCTCCTCGCGCTCGACTATCCGGATTTCGAAGTGATCGTCATCAACGATGGTTCAAAGGACGATACGCTGGCAGTGTTGCAGCGCGCTTTTTCGCTCGAACCGGCTGCACGCGACTATCATACAACGCTAGCGCACTGCCCAATCAGAGAGGTCTACCGCTCCGCGACATACGATCGGCTGGTTGTGCTCGACAAAGTGAACGGAGGAAAGGCAGACGCGCTCAATGCAGGCCTCAATTTGGCGAGGGCGCCCATTGTTTGCTCGATGGATGCAGATTCCGTTTTGGAGCCTGACGCCTTGCTCCGCGCTGTGCAGCCCTTTGTGGAAGATCCTCAGCATGTCGTTGCCACGGGTGGGACAGTTCGCATCGCCAACGGCTGCACCATTCGAGAAGGGCGGGTGGTCGACATAGGGTTGCCGCGGAACATCTGGGCGCTGTTGCAAACCATAGAATATCTCCGGGCTTTCCTGCTGGCGCGCCTCGCGTGGAGCAGGATCGGCGCGCTCACCATTGTGTCTGGCGCATTCGGTCTGTTTCGACGCTCTGTGCTTCTTGAGATTGGCGGCTATGCCGCCAAGACCGTTGGCGAGGACATGGAATTGATTGTGCGTTTGCACCGCCACTTCCGTGAGCGCGGCCTTCCTTATCGCATCGCCTTTGTGCCCGAGCCCGTCTGCTGGACAGAGGCGCCTGAGACGCTCGCGGTTCTGGCCCGGCAGCGCGCGCGATGGCACCGGGGCGCGCTCGAAACCTTCTTCAAGCATCGGGTGATGCTGTTCAATCCGCGCTACGGTCGTGTTGGCATGGTGGGCCTTGGTCAGGTTTTTCTGTTCGATATCTTGGGGCCGATCGTTGAACTCTTCGGCTACGCCCTTATGCCAGTCATGTGGTTGTTGGGGATTTTGTCGCTGGACTATTTCTTGGCCTATCTAGCGCTGACCTTCGTCCTGGGTGTTGCAATCAGCATCGGGTCTCTGGCGATCGAGGAAGCCGAGTTGCGCCGATTCCCGCGCGCACTCGATCTGGTGAAACTCGCCGCTGCAGCTGTGCTTGAGAATTTTGGATACCGCCAGCTCAATTCGCTCTGGAGGTTGCGCGGCCTCTGGCAATGGCTGCGCGGCGTGCACTCTTGGGGTGAGATGTCGCGCAAGGGCTTTCAACCAACGTCGCAGGCGGCTGAGCTCGGCCGATAGGCGCGCAGGCATATGTGGCCGCGCCAGTTGCCTCCCGCCAAAGCCTCAAGCTAGACTAGCATCAGTGGCCGGAGCGCTCCACTACGGCGCAGATCCGACCCCCGCGCCATCGCATCCGCCCTCCAATACGGCGATGCTTGTGGACATCGAACGGCCGGCTCCGGCGAACTTTGACCCGGTGCGGCCGAAGGGGCTGGATCGGCCGGTCTTGAGCGCCCCCGCCGTCCGTCACAATATGGCGACCAGGGCATCGCTGGCCCATTGCAGCCGAAGCCGTTCAAGCGCGCGCTCGCGCCTTTTCAAACTGCGATTGGAGGATGACAGTGGTCCGCTCGATCTTTTCAGTTAGCTTAGGAAGGCGTCCACGAGACCGGCAGCAGCTCACCCTTGGCGTTGGTTTGTTGCCTGACAAAGGGGTTGTGGACCTTGTGGCATCTGCCCGAGCTTGATTAGGACGACGTTGCCAATCGAAACGATTTGTCTTGCTCGACGGGAAGCCTGTGATGCGTCCAGCTAAGAGCGCCGCGTGAAAAACACGGAATTGCTAGGCGTCGATGTTGGTGGTGTCCTCGTTGATCGCATACGAGCTGATGGCCTAGACACGTCGTTCTTTTCAGATCGTTTTCTCGAAACGCCTGCGGTACCAGGCGCTTTCGATATACTGGCGCGTCTTGGGCGCGAACGGTTTGATCAGCGCATCTGCATCGTGTCGAAGTGCGGCCCCCGGACCGAGGAAAAGACCCGCCTCTGGATCGCGCATCACGGACTACTTGACGGGCTCGGTCTCGACCCGCGGGCTCTCCATTTTTGCCGAAAACGGCCCGACAAGGCACCGATCTGCAAGCGCCTCGGGGTGACGCACTTCATCGACGATCGGGCGAACGTGCTCGTTCACCCGACGAGCGTGCGGTATCGAACTGCCGGGTCGTTCAACAAAGACCGAGCAAAGCCTAAATCGTTGATCTCAGTGACGGACAACACGTCCATTCCCAAGCGCAAAACGCCCGACAATGGATCGGTGTCTGTAAGGTCGCCGATTCTCGAACTATCTGGCACTCGGACGTTCCGAATTCCGGCATTCTCAAGCGCGTCTTGGAAACCGTGCAAATATTCGCCCTCAACGCCAGCCCCGCCTATGAAAAGCGTTTCGCCGGAATAGCCCTCTGGCCGGACCCAGCCGCCCGCTAACTCGGACGGCAGCTCACGCAGTCGGCGCTCAGCCAAGCCGTCGACGTGGCGACGGGCATCCAAGACAAATTCTCTTGGAGCGCGGTTGCGCTTCACGGGCCAAGCCGGGAGGGCGCCGCGATATTCAGCGCTTCCGGACGTGACGAGTTCCGTGCTTTGTGGCGCGGCTGTTAGCGTGACGTGGGCTCGGGCGATGCGCGTGGCCGTCGCTTCATCAAGAGGAGAGAGCCGTTGCAGCGTGCCTGCCTCAAACAGCGCTGGCGGCGCCTCGGGAAACTCG
>JANNFH010000194.1:0-6554 GCA_031379565.1 Alphaproteobacteria bacterium | reverse complement strand
CAGAACAGGCGTGATCCGAACTGCGCAGCAAGGTCCGAGGCCGGCGTGGACCGCACCTATGTCAGCGGATTGGAGCGGGGCATCCACAATCCCTCGGTCGATGTTCTCGACAGGCTGGCGAAGGTGTTGGGCGTTGACATGACCCCCGTTTCTCATCCAGCCGGGACTGGAATCCTGGCCGCATCAGACGCCCCCGATGGGCGCCTTTCAAGCTCTTCCTTCTCTGCCCAGCGCGCGGCGTAAGCGGCGGGCGTTTGCCAGCCGAGCGCTGAGTGCGGGCGGTGGTGATTGTAATCCTCGCGCCAATCCTCGAGCGCCTCGCGCGCGTGCGTCAGCGAGCGAAATAAGGTTTCGTTCAAAAGCTCGTCTCTGAGCCGACCGTTGAAGCTCTCGATCAAAGCGTTCTGCGTGGGCTTGCCGGGCTGGATGTAGCGCCATGCGATGGTTCGCGCCTCGGTCCAAGCCAGGATCGCGTTCGAGGTCAGCTCCGTGCCGTTGTCGGACAAGATCGCTTCCGGCTGGCCGCGCCAGGCGATGATGCGATCCAGTTCGCGCGCGACTCGCGCGCCCGAAAGCGAGGTGTCGGGCACAAGCCCCAGGCACTCGCCCGTGCATTCATCGACGATGGTGAGAATGCCAAAGCGCCGCCCGTCGCGCATCTGATCGTGCACGAAGTCGAGCGACCAGCAGGCATTGGGCCGCGCCGGCGCCCGCATTGGCGCGCGCAAACCCATGGCGCGCTTGCGTCCGCCGCGTTTTCTCACCATCAGCCGCTCCTCCTGGTAAATCCGTTGCACCCGTTTCTTGTTCACCAGCCAGCCCTCCCGGCGCAGCAAAACGTGCAGACGGCGATAGCCGAAGCGCCGGCGTTCGTGGCCAGCGCTTTGAGACGCGCGCGAAGCGCCGCGTCGTCAGGCTTGCGCGCGCGATAGCGCACCAAGGCGCGATCGATTCCGGCGACCTGGCACGCCCGCCGCTCGCTCATCTGGTGCGCCTTCACCAGCTGCGCGACGGCTTCACGCCGATGCGCGGGCGTCACCATTTTTTTCCAAGCAAATCTTTCAGCGCCGCATTGTCGAGCATGGAATCGGCCAACAGCCGTTTCAGCTTGCCGTTTTCCGCTTCCAGGCCCTTCAGCTTCTGGGCGTCGGACACATCCATGCCGCCATATTTGGCCTTCCACGCGTACAAGCTCGCGCTCGACATCCCATGTTTTCGGCACAAGTCGGCCGTCGCCGACCCCGCCTCGTGCTCGCGTAGGATCGCAATGATCTGCGCCTCGCCAAACCGCTTCCGCTTCATCTCCGGCTCCCTTCCTCGGGCCGGATTCTAGCGCCAACTGGATGGATTCGCGGGGGTCACGTCACGCTGGACCGCGCGCTCGAGCTGACGCTCGGAAAAGCCGCCGACGGTGGCCAGCAGGGCGCCAAGGACCACCGCGAGCAGTGTTTCCGTGTCAGGCTGGAAGTAAGACATGACGCCGCCCCCGCGAACAATTCATCGCCGATAACGGAATTCAGTACATCCGCTTCTTCGGCGGGATGCTCTCGACTTCGTTGGTCATCGTGTTCGAATGCACTGGCTGGTAAGCGATGCGAGTTGAACCACGGTCAGATCGACTCGCGTCAATCATCTTCGTCAACCAGCGCCGCCTTCAAGTCGTTGTTCTCTTCAATTCTCAACATGCGAATGTCGCGAACAGAAGGGGTGAACCAGGGAAATTTTTTGGCCATCCTCTGCACTACTCGGACGCATCGAACGGCGTCGATGGACTCGTCGCCAAAGTAAGCGCTGCCTTGCATCCACTCAAAGCCGCGAGCGGTTAGGTAGGCCCGAACTTCCGAATACGCGTTGTTCCACGAAGGACCTGGATAGGTTTGCTTAAGCATCTCGGTGTCGAAGTCGAACACAATTGCGTACACTCTCGTAGCCCCCCTCCGATTGTGACCTATCCCCGCTGTAACACTCATCGTTCTATACTAGTACACCCGCTTCTTGGGGGGAATAGACTCGACTTCATTGGTCATCGTGTTCGAATGAACTGGGCGGTAGTCCAGCCGGGTTGAGCCGTCGGGATTGAGCCACATCAGCGTGTGCTTCATCCAATTCACGTCGTCGCGGTCGGGAAAGTCTTCGCGGGCGTGGGCGCCGCGGCTTTCGGTGCGGTTGAGGGCGCTATTCACGGTGACGACCGATTGGGCGATCAGATTGTCGAACTCGAGCGCTTCGGCGAGGTCGGTGTTCCAGATTAGCGACCGATCTGAAATGCGGATGTCGGATTTCGCGTTCCAGACTTCGCGCATCTTCTGCACGCCCTCTTCCAGTACTGGCCCGGTGCGGTAGACGGCGGCGGTGTCCTGCATGCCGCGTTGCATCGCATCACGCAGCTTTGCGGTGGGCGTGCCGCCATTGGCGTTGCGCATCTTGTCGAAGCGCGTGAGATGCGCCTCGCCCGCATCCTTCGCCAACGCGGGTTGTGATGCGCTCGCTTTGAGCTTCTCGCCACACCGGAGGCCGACGGCGCGGCCGAACACGACCAAATCGACCAGCGAATTGGAACCAAGCCGGTTGGCGCCATGCACGCTCACGCACGCCGCTTCGCCGACCGCCATCAAGCCCCGCACAAGGGCGTCAGGATCGCCGCCCGCCTTGGTCAGCGCTTCGCCGTGATAATTAGTGGGGATGCCGCCCATATTGTAATGCACGGTCGGCAGCACCGGAATCGGCTGGCGGGTGACATCGACGCCAGCGAAAATGCGCGCGCTCTCGGAAATGCCGGGCAAGCGCTCGTGGATGATTTTCGGATCGAGATGGTCCAGGTGCAGATAGATGTGATCCTTGTTCACGCCCACGCCGCGGCCTTCGCGCACTTCTAGGGTCATCGCGCGCGCAACCATGTCGCGCGGGGCGAGATCCTTCACGGTGGGCGCATAACGCTCCATGAAGCGTTCGCCGTTTGAATTGGTGAGATAGCCGCCCTCGCCGCGCACGCCTTCGGTGATGAGGCACCCGGCGCCGAAAATGCCGGTGGGATGGAATTGCACGAATTCCATGTCCTGCAACGGCAGGCCGGCGCGCAGCACCATGCCGTTGCCGTCGCCGGTTTGGGTGTGTGCGCCGGTGCAGGTGAGGTAGGCGCGGCCATAGCCGCCAGTGGCGATCACGACTTGTTGGGCGCGAAAGCGATGCAGTTTGCCGTCGTCCAGACACCAGGCCGTCACGCCGCGGCAGGCGCCGTTCTCCATGATCAGGTCGAGCGCGAAATATTCGATGTAGAAATCGACGGCGTGGCGCAGCGATTGGCCATAGAGCGTGTGCAGCATGGCGTGACCGGTGCGATCCTGCGCCGCGCAGGTGCGCTGAATCGGAGATTCGCCGTAATTCTTGGTCATACCGCCGAACGCGCGCTGATAGATTTTGCCTTCGTCTGTGCGCGAGAACGGCACGCCCCAATGTTCAAGCTCATACACAGCGGCCGGCGCATTCTTGCAAAGATATTCGATCGCGTCCTGATCACCGAGCCAATCCGACCCCTTCACGGTGTCGAACATGTGCCATTGCCATTTGTCCTCGCCCATATTGCCAAGCGCGGCGGAGATGCCGCCCTGCGCGGCGACGGTGTGGGAGCGGGTGGGGAAAACCTTGGTGATGCAGGCGGTCTTCAGGCCTGCTTGCGCGCAGCCAAGCGCGGCGCGCAAACCCGCGCCGCCGGCGCCGACGACAACGACGTCGAAGGTGTGATCGATCCAATCATAGGCCGCCAAAGCTTCAGGCTCCGAAATTGATGCGCAACACCGCGAAGAGCGACGCCGCCGCCAGCGCGAGCGGGACAAGCGCGTTCAGCAGCAGCAGGAACGAGCGGGTGAAGGGCTTTTGGATGTAATCATCGATCACCTCCTGCATGCCGAGTGACATGTGGTAGAGGCCCGCGCCAACAAGCAGAATCAAAGCCACCGAATTGAGCGGCTGCGATAGATACGCAATCGCCGAACCATAGCCGGCGTCCGGCATCGTCAGCGCGGCGGAAATCACGAACCAGGGCGCCAGCAGCGCCAGCACCGCCGATGTCACGCGTTGGGCGATGAAATGGCCAGTGCCGCCGCGTTCCGCGTCTCGGCTCATGTGCCAAACCTCAACAGCAGCCACAACCCAATTGGCGCGACGATGGCGAACAGGATGGCAAACCAGGCGCTGACATCAGCGTCCGCCAGCTTCATGCCGACGCCGAAATCGAACACCAAATGCCGCACACCGTTGGCGAGATGGTAGGCCAACGCCGCCACCAGCAGATAAAGCGCCGCCTGACCGTACCAGTCCGACAAGATCAAGCCGACCGGCGTGTACGCTTCCGGCCCCACCGCCGCCGCCGTCAGCCACAACGCCAGGCCGATCGCGGCGGCGTAAAGCCCGATCCCAGTGGCGCGGTGCAGAATCGAGCCGGCCATGGTGACGTGCCAACGCCACACCGACAGGTGCGGCGATAAGGGTCTCCTATCCGCGCCGCTTGCGCTGGCCATGCGACCCTCTCACGCCCTGAATTGGGTTTGGAATCTGACGCTGCGGAGATTAGAGGCGGTCCCTTCCAAGTCAATGAGACGGACGCGAAGCCACAAGGCAGGTGAGCTGACGCCATGGCGGTCGCGGCGCCCTGGGGGTGTGCTGGAAACGCGCCCCGGAGAACCGCCGCGCAGGCGCGCGCGACGAAGATTCGACTACGCCCCATTTCGCTGAGACGGTTGGCGATTGCCGCCTGGCGGCAAGCAAGCGATAAAAGCCGCCGGGAGGCGCGCTATCATGGTTCGTTCCGTACATTTTTTGACCGCCTTGGCCTTGCTCTTGGCCACAGGCCCGGCCTTTGCACAAACGCGGAATGAGACCCGCCTGAATCAGGCCATCGCCGCCTACGAACAAATTTCCCGCCGCGCCGACCCTTTGACAGCGGCTGGCGAGGGTGACCGCGAAGCGCTAGCCCGCTTGCCCGATGCCTCTCGCGAAACCGAGTTGGCGCAGCGAAGCGAACTGGCGGCGCTGCAAGCCCAGTTGCGAGCGCTGGATGCGCGCGGGTTGACCGGCGAGGCCGCGCTCAACCACGCCTACTTGCTGCGGGTTATCGCCCAGCAGATCGCGTTTATCGACGCCGACACCGGGCGCGCGCCGATCAGCAACGGTGACGGCTTCTTCACCCTTGCCAGCGGCCTCGCCTACACCACGCCAATACAATCCGCCGACGACGCCGAAGCCTGGATTGCGCGGCTCGAAGCGCTGCCGGCCTATTACCGGCAAAACCTCGCCAACGCCCGTCGCGGCGTCACTTCCGGCTTCACCCAACCGCGCATCGTCGCCGACCGCGCGCTAGAGACTGCGCGCGCGCAGATCGACACGATGGCCGACACGCTGCTGACGCCGCTGGCGCAAATGCCTTCGAGCATTTCCGCCGCGGACCAAGAGCGTTACCGTGCGCGCGTGCGCGACATTGTACGCGATCGCATCCTGCCCGAGCACCGCGCGTTCGTGGCCTTCATGGAGAGCGAATATCTGCCGGCCGCACGCCCTCGGATTGGTCTCAATACGATTCCGGGCGGCGCCGATTATTATCGCTTGCTGGTGCGCGGCTACACCACCACCGAGATGACGCCAGAGCAAATCCACGCGCTCGGCCAGTCCGAAGTCGCGCGTATTCGCGCGGCGATGGAGCGCGAAATCACCGCCAGCGGATTCCAGGGCGATTTCGCCGCGTTCCAGCACTTTTTGCACACCGATCCGCAATTCTACGCCGTCTCTGGACAAGATCTGATCGAAAAAGCCTCGGAAGTGGCCAAGCGCGCCGATGGGCAATTGCCGCGCCTGTTTGGCACGCTGCCACGCCTGCCGTACGATGTACGGGTCATTCCCGCTGAATCGGCTGAGGGCTCGACAACGGCGTACTACACGCAAGGTAGCCCGCAACTCGGCCAGGCTGGCACTTATTGGGTCAACA
This sequence comes from Alphaproteobacteria bacterium, assembly GCA_031379565.1. Classification (GTDB taxonomy): domain Bacteria; phylum Pseudomonadota; class Alphaproteobacteria; order Caulobacterales; family Aquidulcibacteraceae; genus Vitreimonas. The sequence goes on along the minus strand of JANNFH010000194.1, from coordinate 577 downwards.
CCACCCATCTTGACCAACGCCCGCTCTACGAATTGCCGGCGTTGACGCTCCATGAATCGGTGCCGGGTCACCATTTACAAATCTCCCGCGCGCAAGAATTGGGCGACCTGCCGTATTTTCGGCGCAACGCTTCCGAGACCGCCTTTGTCGAAGGCTGGGGGCTCTACGCGGAATCGCTCGGCGAAGACATGGGCATTTACCGCACGCCCTATGAACGCTTCGGGCGCCTGTCCTACGAAATGTGGCGCGCCTGCCGCCTCGTCGCCGACACTGGCATCCATTGGATGGGTTGGGACATTGAACAGGCGCGCGCCTGCTTCGCCGAGAATACCGCGCTGTCGCCGCACAACATTCAGACCGAACTCGAACGCTATGTCGCCACCCCCGGCCAGGCGCTCGCGTATAAGATTGGCGAACTGCGCCTGCAAGCTCTGCGGCGCGAAGCGCAAACCGCTCTGGGCGAACGCTTCGATATCCGCGCTTTTCATGACGTCGTGCTGGGCTCAGGCGCGGTGCCGCTCGACATTCTCGAGGCGCAAGTGCGCGCCTGGATCGCTTCGCAGCGTAGCTAGATGCG
>JANNFH010000134.1:0-3346 GCA_031379565.1 Alphaproteobacteria bacterium | reverse complement strand
CCGCACGAATGTGGAATTCTCGTACATAGGCGTTGGCCGCGCGCATCTCGTCGGAATCAGAGGTGAATTCGGAATCTCCCTGCGCGCGCTCGCCGCGCGGCTGGAATCGCATGCGCGTGAGGCAATCGGGCCCCGCGAAAGCGCCGTCATTCCATTGCGTGCTCCAGCCGCCATAATCCCAGCCGAAGCCATAGAGGCTAAACGGTTTGCCATTGGCTTGCTCGATTTCAGCAAGGCTGGCGCCGAGCCGCACGCCGTGTGGGCCGATCCAATCGCTGGTTTCACCCGACACGCCGAAGAATGCAACGCCGGTGTGCGCTTCGTCAGCCCATAGAATTTCGGCGCGGCGCGCTGGGTCGTTCGGATAGAGTAATGTGGCGGTGTATTGCTCACCCTCGGGGCCGTCCAAGATTTGGTCAGCGAAATTCTCAGCGCCGAAGCGCGCGGCGAGTGCAGCGGAATCCATGTCGAGCAAGTCGCAACTGAGCACGAATTGCGGCGCCTCGGGAGCCGGCGGCGGGGCTGGCGAGCATGCCGCGAGCGCCAATGCGAAGGCGGTCAATATCCAAGCTCTCATGGCGCTCCTCTGCTCGTGATTACAACATCGCCGGAATAACCCGGTCCGGCGGCTTGTGCCCATCCGCGAACGTTTTGATGTTGATGATCACCTTCTCGCCCATGTCGATGCGGCCTTCGAGTGTGCCGCTGCCCATGTGGGGCAGCAGCACGACGTTGGTGAGCTTCTTGAGTTTTGGATTGATCGCGGGTTCGTGTTCGAACACATCCAAGCCCGCGCCGGCGAGTTCGCCCTTTTCCAGCATGCGCGCGAGGGCGGCTTCATCGATGATCTCGCCGCGGGCGGTGTTGACGAGGTAGGCGTGCGGTTTCAGCAAGGCCAAACGCCGGGCGCTGAGCAGATGATAGGTCGCCGGCGTGTGCGGGCAATTGACCGAGACGATGTCCATTCGCGACAGCATTTGATCGAGGCTCTCCCAATAGGTCGCCTCCAATTCCTGCTCGATGTGCGCGGCGACTTTGCGGCGGTTGTGATAGTGGATTTGCAGCCCGAACGCCTTGGCCCGGCGCGCTACCGCTTGGCCGATGCGGCCCATGCCGATAATGCCGAGCCGCTTGCCTGTGATGCGCCGGCCCATCATCCAGGTTGGGCTCCAGCCGGTGAATTTATCCTGCTCGACGATGCGTACGCCCTCGATGAGCCGGCGGGGAACAGCGAGGATCAGCGCCATGGTCATGTCGGCGGTGTCTTCGGTGAGCACGCCGGGTGTATTGGTGATGGTGATGCCGCGCAGCACGGCGGTGGCGACATCGATATTATCCACCCCGGCCCCAAATTGCGCGATCAGCCGCAAGCGCTCGCCGGCGCGGGAAAGCACGCGGCTATCCAGACGGTCGGTGACCGTGGGCACCAGCACGTCGGCCCGCGCCATGGCCGCCGCCAGCTCGTCGGCCGACATCGGCGTATCGGCGGCGTTCAGCTCAGCGTCGAACAATTCCCGCATCCGGGTTTCGACCGGGTCCGGCAACCGCCGGGTAACGATGACTTTGAGTTTCTTGGGCGTCATGGGTGTTCTTAACGCAGCCCGCGCGCCGCTCCAAGACGTGAGCGGTTCCCGAAAAGTGTTACGCGGTTTTCGGACGAGAACCTCTCTAATTATAGATGTAGACCCGTTTTGTCCCGATGGCCCCGGACTTGATCCGGGGCAATGGGGAACGAGTCTAGGCGTTAAACTGGCTTTCACCCCGATCGCGCATCTTGCCTCCGCCCTCCCGGACGTGGAGGGATTTTACAGGTTGGGTGTGATGTTCCGCAGGCTTCTCGCCGCGCAATTGGCGGTGTTTTCCCTTATCGCCACGAGCCTCGCCGCCAGCGCCGCCGATACGCCGGTGCTTGGGCCAGACTCGAACCTGCCTGTTCCCCGCTTCGTCAGCCTGATGGCCGAGGGCGCTAATGGCCGCCACGGGCCAAGCGTCGAACACCGAATTGACTGGGTCTACCAGCGCGCCGGCCTGCCGCTGCTGGTCACCGGCGAAAGCGGCCCCTGGCGGCGGGTGCGCGATCCCGATGGCGCCGAGGTCTGGATGCATGCCCGCAACCTCGACCCGCGCCGCACCGCCTATGTCGTCGCCGCCGGCGAAGCGCCGCTGCGACGCGATCCGCGTGGCAACGCCGCCGTCTCGGCCTATCTTGAGCAAGGCGTGGTGGGCGCATTGACCGGATGCGACGGCGAATGGCGCCGGGTCGCGGTCAGCGGCCGGGTCGGCTGGGTGGCGAAAGACGCGCTCTGGGGCGCGGAGGACTGCGCCGGGCTCTGACGCGGCTCTAGAGGATCAGGTCTTTCCGGGCAGCCGCGGCGGCAAGACCATATGTGACTCCGGGAAATTTGGTCCCGGGACTCGAAAGCCCTCGTATCGTGGTTCATTGAGCCATGACCAAACCCACTCGTAGTGCATGCCGTCCCGTTTCAGCGGATCGACCTCTAGAATTACGAATTGGTCGTTTAAAGTAAGCACCGCTCGAAGCGTGGCGCTGCACTGAGTCAGGCTGTATGGAGTCCAAACGATCCAGCAATTCGGCGCGTAACGAATCCAGTCGTCGGCTATGGAACGAAACGTGGGTTCGAGGAGGTTGGTAACATTCACTCCAAGACCAAAATGAATACCAACGTGGAAGTATTTATGCGCCATTTGGCGACGCCTCCGGCGTTGGGGGCGGGAGCGGGGCTGGGACCGGTTGCGCGTCGAGGACGATAGAGCGGTTCATAGCCGCGAGTTCGATTTCTCGGGTTCGAGAATAGTCGCTGCCCTCGGTGACGGCCGCTCCGGGGTGCTTCGCACCAAACCATAAGATGGCCGCGCCGAGTCCAATCACAGTAACAAAAATCACAGCGACAACGACGAGCCGAGCGGAGTCATCCCGAAGCCCCCATCCGATTATTGCGAGGGCTGCAAAGGCGGCTAGGCCCAGATGCGTAAGCCGTCCAGTTACACCAGGCCCAGATTTCTGACGGTCCGTGTTTCGGAGCAATCCTCCGAGCGGCGCGGGATCGGGAATGGACAAGGGCGCGATCAATAGCGCGATTCGCCCAACTAGCGGCCGCCGAGCCGACTGTTGGCCAATCCTGTCCTTCGCTGCCTTGCCCCTGCGCGGCCCGGCCTGTAAGCCGGCGGGACCGTTTTGCTCTCCTGAGGCAGACATGAACTCAGCGCCCGGCCGGCCGCCCTCCCTTTCCTATGAAGACCTGATCCGAAGCGGCGAAGGCTTGCTGCATGGGCCAGGCAACGCCCAATTGCCGCTGCCGCCGATGCTGATGTTCGACCGCATCAC
>JANNFH010000172.1:0-1713 GCA_031379565.1 Alphaproteobacteria bacterium | reverse complement strand
GGCCTTTGTCAGCGCTATTCTCGCGGTCGGCATAGGTGTCCTTGTCCGTCTTCCGCTGGATGCTTGGGCCGGCGAACCGCTACCGCCCTACATTACGTTTAGCCCGGCGATTGTCATCGCGGCATTTGTCGGCGGTATTCGGGCTGGGCTGTTCACCTGTGCGCTCTCCATCCTCATCGCTTGGCGCTTTTGGATCCAACCTCATGCGTCGTGGGAGATCACGACCACACGGGACGCATTGTCGATCGGCGTTTATGTACTCACGGGCTCGCTCATGGCGATTGTCAGCGGCGGCGCGCGCCAGTTTCTGGAGCGTTTGGCGAGCAACGAGGCGGAGCGCGCCCTCGCGACCCAAGAAACGGTTCATCGTATCAAAAACCTCGTGGCAATCGTTCAAGCGCTTTCCCACCGCGCGGCGAAAGGCTCTGAAACAGTCGCTGAATACCGAGAGCGTCTGGATAACAAGTTAGCAGCGCTCAGCATCGCGCAGGACATGCTCGTGCGCCGAGACTGGCACGACGCGCCTCTTGACCAGTTGGTCTCAACGGCACTCGCACCTTTCCTGATCCACTCCAAGATGCGTGTTGAGGCTGGTCCCCTTGCCGTTCTCCCGCGCCAATACGTCAGTGGACTCACGATGGCGCTCTATGAACTGGCCACCAACGCCTTGAAGTATGGAGCCTTGTCGGCTGACGGTGATGTAACCGTATCCTGGTCCTGCGACTCGACGCATTGCGTGCTGCTTTGGATGGAAACGGGCGGTAGGCCTGGTACGCCATCGGGCAATGGCGGCGGCTTTGGACACAAGCTGATCCGGGCGGCGTTTGGCGGCGCTGAAGGCACCAGCATCGAATACGAATTGCGCGCCGGGGAAGTGACCTGTCGGTTTTCATGGCCGGCGCCCACGTGAGCTATTAAGAATTCATCGCCGCAGCTAAGCGGCGCGGGCATTAAGCGCGCATTAAGTTGCTGAGTTCGGCGGCGAACGCTGCGCCCGCTGGCGGTGCACACAGGCGTCTGTCTAATCCTCAAATTTCCCGTTCGGTAAATTTCACTGCTGTGTGTGCGCCAACCAGCCAAATATTCCCGAGCGGGAATTTTCTCTAAATACCTCAATTGCCGAATCATCGATATCGTGATATCAGACACTGATAGGTGAGACCATGGCCGATATCCTCATTCGCAAGGTCGATGACACAACCAAAGAGCTCCTGCGTCGGCGGGCCGAAAGGCATGGAAAGAGTCTAGAAGCCGATCTCCGCGACACGTTGGAGCGTCTCGCTCATGAAGAAGCGGAAACACCCGACGACACCGAGCCATTTGGGTCGTGGCTGGTCTCAATCACGCGCCCAGGCGTCGATCTTGAAGATGCTCTCGACGTGATGCGTTTGGCGCCTGTTCGTCCCGCTTCGTTCGAGTAGCCAGTTTGATCTTGCTCGACACAAATGTGCTTTCGGAGGCGCTGCGGCCTACCCCGTCCGCGGTCGTGATCAATTGGCTCGATGCGCATTTTGCCGAATGCGCGATTTCCAGCGTTACAATTTTCGAACTTGCCGCGGGCCTCGCGCAATTGCCCGCCGGCAAACGGCGCGAAACACTTGAAGCCGCCGTCGCGCGCGTTGTCCGAAGGTTTGGCACGCGGGTCTATGCCTTTGACACGCCTGCCGCTCACGCCGCCGCAAAACTTCTAGAGACCGCCCGAGCGCAGGGCCT
>JANNFH010000168.1:0-1736 GCA_031379565.1 Alphaproteobacteria bacterium | reverse complement strand
ACAGTCGCGGCGGATGCTCGAATTTTGCGGATTGGAATGGGACCCCGCGGTGCTGAAGTATTATGAAAGCGAGCGCCCGGTGAAGACCGCCAGCGTCACGCAAGTGCGGCAGCCGATCTATCGCTCATCGGTCGAGAGGTGGCGCGTTTACGAGCGGCACCTTGGGCCGCTGATTGAGGCGCTGGGGCCTGAGTTGGCGGGGGTGTGACGCGCGCCCCTTCCCGGCGCATGCGGGGTATCTCCGCCTTCGCGGAGTCGTTTGTTGAGTGCGTGGGTGGTCCGCCTGCGCGAGGGCTTTGCAAAAGTCGGTCGGGATGATTCTCTTGGCGAGGAGATTCGCAGGAGAAAAAGCATGTCCGAACGCCGGGTTAGTCAGTTGAGTTTTGCCGACGAATTGGTGGGGGCGACGGCGCGCGGCAACCCGGTTTTGGAGAAGGTCGCGGGGCTGGTGGATTGGCGCGAGATCGAAGGGCTGTTGTCGCCGCTGCATGCCGGAGCGATGGGAGCGCCAGCCTACCCCTCGCTTGTGCTGTTCCGCGCCCTCCTGCTGCAGCAATGGTTCTCTTTGTCGGACCCGGCGCTGGAAGATTCGTTGGCGGATCGCATTTCGTTCCGCCAGTTTCTCGGCTTGCCGCTGAGCGAACGCGTGCCCGACCATTCGACATTGTGGCGTTTCCGCGAGCGGCTGGCGCAAAGCGGGCTGGCTGCACAAGCCTTCGCGCTCATCGAAAGGCAGATCGACAAGTCCGGCTTCGTGTTGAAGCGCGGAACGTTGATCGACGCGACGCTCATCCCGTCCGCCGTCAACGCGCCGGAACCGCCGCAGGGCGTTCAGCGGCTCGATCCCGATGGCAGGCCCGCGAGCAAGCTCGTTAACAGCCCTCTCGATCCGGACGCGGCCTGGAGCAAGAAACAAGGCAAGTACCATTTCGGTTACAAAGCGCATGCCGCTCTGGATGAAGTCTCGCGCATCGTGCGGCGCGTAGTCTTCACGCCCGCCAACATCAACGACAGCGTGTGCGGGAACGAGTTGATCTGCGGTGACGAGGGAACCGTCTATGCCGACAAGGCTTACGACAGCAACGCGCGCCGAGCAGCCTTGAAGGCCAAGGGCATTCGCGACGGCATCATGCGGCGAAGCAATCGCTGGTGGCCGATGAGCCCGTGGGCCATCAAGCGCAACCAGATCATCGTTACCCGCCGCGCGCCGATCGAGCCGCTCTTCGCGCTGCTCAAAAACGTCTACGGCTTTGCGCGCGCACGCTACAAAGGCCTCGCTCGCAACGCCGCAGCCGTCCATCTCGCATTCACCGCCATGAACCTCAAACGATGGGTGACGCTCGCCAATGCAGCCTGAATAGCAGCTGAAACGCGAAGGGCGGCCAGCCCGGCAGCCCAAGCCAAGCAAACAACCGCGCACTGCCCACGCCGCAAGCCAAACGTGATACTTTTGCAAAGCCCTCGCCTGCGCGGACCATGACAAGATGGGGTGCGTGGGTGGTCCGCCTTCCCCCTACACCCCTCCCGTCTTCGCCCTGCGGGCTTCGCCGTGGCAAGTCGGGCTCTGGCGGACAAGTCGCGGACCATGACAAGATGGGGGCGAAATGCGGCGGGGTAGTTGAAATTCATGAGTATTCATCGCGCTTGGATACCGATGGTCGAGCGCGAATTCGAGAACGCGCTTTTTGCCTTGCGCGTGCCGGTCCTGATTGCGCTTGCGCTGGCGACCGCGTTTT
>JANNFH010000122.1:0-2070 GCA_031379565.1 Alphaproteobacteria bacterium | reverse complement strand
GAGAGCGGCCGGCGGCTCCAATCGGTGAAGCGTGAGGACTTGTCGAGGCGGCGCTTCAGCACCTGGCTAACCAAGGCGTCGTAGGCGATCGAATCGCCGTACCCGCACGCCATCGCCGCGATCTGGGTGTCGAACAGGGGGGCGGGCAGCGCGCCGGCGAGTTTTAGGAAAATCTCCAAATCTTGCCTGGCGGCGTGGAATACTTTGAGAATGGATCGGTCCGTCATCAATTGGAGGAACGGACCCAGATCAAGCCCCGGCGTCATCGGATCGATCACCGCCTCTACCCCTTCGGCCGCCGCTTGGATCAGGCACAGCTTCGGCCAATAAGTCGTCTCGCGCATGAATTCGGTATCGACGGTCACGAATTCGCGCTCAGCCAGCTCCTCGCGCAGGCTTTCCAACTCAGCGGTGTCCGTGACGACGCGCATGAAGGGGTGGTTGGGACGCTACGCGGCTCGGGTCAAGGGTCAGGGTTCGGCGAGGGGTTTGACAGGTAACCGAATGGTTACGTATATACCCGGTATGCAGGTTGGCTTGGATGCGGTTTTCGCGGCGCTGGCCGATCCGACGCGGCGGGAGATTCTCGCGTCGCTGCAACGAGACAATGCACCGGTGCACGCCTTGGCCCGCCATTTCGCGATCAGCCGGCCAGCGGTGTCCAAGCATCTGGCCGTGTTGCGCACAGCTGGGCTTGTGCGCGAGCAACGCCGGGGAAGAGAAAATATCTACACGCTCGACATACGGGCGTTGGAGCAGGCGCGGACATGGCTCGGCGCCTTCTGGCGCGGAAAGCTCGGCGCGTTGAAGCGATTGGCGGAGGACGATCATGTCTGAGGCTGAAAACTTGCCCCCGATCCGCGAGAGTATCGATATTGACCGTCCGATAGAGAGCGTCTGGCGGACGCTGACTGACGAGGCGCTCGTGCCGCAATGGCTGGGTTGCCTTCGATACGAGCGCTTGGTTGGCCATGTTTTCTATATGCAGCAGGACCAGGAAAAAGCCGCGCGCGGGGATGTCTCTGGCGCTACGCATTGCGAGATATTGGCGCTCGAACATTTGCGCCTGTTCAAGTTTTCTTGGTTCGCGCCGGGCTTTCCGCCGACCTTCGTGAGCTTTGCCCTAGAAGCATTGGCGGACGGGCGCACGCGCGTGGCGTTCGAACACAATGGCTGGGAGCAGTTTCCCGCCGAACAGATCAAGCCAATCCGCGACATGCTCGCTGGAGGCTGGAAAAGCTTTGTATTGCCGAACTTGAAACGGGCGGCTGAAGCTTAAAACCACTTCAAGCCGTGTCTTCGCGCGGTCCCGTGAGAACCCTACACATGCGCTCTGGCCCCAGCGGACGCGCCAGCGCCAGCGCTTCGTGTTCGGGCGCATCGAGCCACACGTCGATGTCCTCGCCGGTGAGCATAACCGGCATGGCCTTGGCGTGGATCGGCCGCAGCAGATCGTTGGCCTCGGTGGTGAGGATGGCGAACAGGCGGTGCTGGCCGTCTTCCTTGCCGCGCACGCCCTCCCATGGGCGCCAGATGCCGGCAAAACAGAACAGCGGGCGCGTCTCTCCCAGCGCGAACCAGTGCGCCACTTTCGGCGCGGCGTCGGTGTATTCGCAGAATGATGTCGCAGGCACGACACAGCGAAACCGCGACTCTCCGAGCCAGCCGCGCCAATAGGCGCTGTCGAGATTGCGCACATTAGTGACGGGGCGCTTTCCGGACGGCGGTGGCGGAAAGCCCCAGCGCATGTTCAGCACTTCGCGCACGCCGTCCTTTGCCGTGCGCACCACCGGCGCCATTTGGTCCGGAAAAATCGCCGGCAGCGGCGGCTGGTTGGCGGTGCGGTCGCGCATCGCACGGGTGAAGGCGGTCACCGCCTCGCGCGATTTGGTCATGGAATAGAGGTTTCACATCGCCCCAAGCAGCCTGTGCGGGCGGCACCGCCTTGACAAGAGCGAGCCCGCCATGCGCCTTTCGCGCGATTTTGCGGGTCCCATGACTCGCCCAGGAGCTTCCGATGCACGCCTACCGCACCCACAACTGCGGACAATTGCGCCCGACCGAGGCGGG
>JANNFH010000059.1:0-6949 GCA_031379565.1 Alphaproteobacteria bacterium | reverse complement strand
CCCAGCACGATGGCGTTGCTGGCGTACGCCGCGTACGCCTCAAGCAAGCGGGTGCGCGCGGCGGGATAGCCGGCCCAAGCATCGAGATTCGCCGGCAGACCAAGCGCGCTCATGGTCACGCCGCCCGTGATGTAATTGCGTGTTGAAGAAGAGGCGTCCGGACGCAGCATCCGCGTCAGCTCTGGCGGCGCGAATTGATCTCCCACCACCACTTGCTGCGCCATGATTTGCCAGGTCTGGCCGCGCCGCTTCGATGCGGCCAGCGTTTGGTTCAGCCAGCGCTCCTGCGCCGCGCCCAGCATGGAGCGGCGCGGATCGTCCAGCCCGCGCCGGTATTCCGCAACCAAAGCGGGCCGATCGGCGCCATCTTCGGTCAACCGGCGCGCGAGCTCACGATAATCGAGTTGCCGATCGCGGCCGATGAAGCGGGTATCGAGCAGCAGAATGCGCGCGAGATCGCCCCAATCAAGTGCGCGGTAGAGCCGCGGCCCCCGCCGCGCCGGCGCCCGGATCGGCAACCAGTCAAAATACGCCTTCGCCGCGGCGGCGACGCGGTCCGCATAGGCTCCTTCGTTGGATTGATGATTGAGCGCACCATCGCGCCAGGAATTGTCGGCGATTTCGTGATCGTCCCACACCGCGCAGATCGGCTTGAGCCGGCGCAGCTCCAGCAAGTCGGGATCAGCATGATAGCTGGCGTAGCGCTGATTGTAGTCGTTCAGTGCGATGGTTTCATGCGGGGGCTCAATCATCCGGCTGGCCACGGCGTTGGCCGCGCTGGGGTAGGCGCCGCGCTCAAGCTCGTAAATGTAATCACCGACATGAAGCACGAGATCGATGTCGTCGCGCGCGGCGGCGTCGCCATAGGCGTGGAAATAGCCCCAAGCCAAATTAGCGCAGGAAAACAACGCAACACTGAGGCGCTGGGCGCCGGTGCGCGGCGCCGTTAGCGTGCGCCCGGTCGGCGAAGGGCCAGAAGCCGAGAGAAAGCGGTAGAAATAGCGCCGGCCCGGCGAAAGCCCGTGCGCATCCACCTTGACGCAATAATCGTTGCGCGCGCTCGCCCTGGCCTCGCCGCGCGAAACGACTTGCCCAAATGCCTCATCGTCGCTGACTTCCCAGCCTATTCCGCCATCTCCATCGGGTGCGAAACGGGTCCAGAGGATTACAGCTTCGGCAAGCGGATCGCCCGACGCAACGCCATGTGTAAACGCGCCTCTGGAAAAACCGCGTGCCCACGCCGGAATGGGCGCCGCGCTCAACGCTGTCGCGATCAGCAATGTTCGGCGGGACAAAAGCGCCATGCGCGCCTCCAATGGGCGAACGGTCTATTCCGCCGCCGCCGAAGGCAACGCCGAACCTTCATGTTTGCGGTACAAGAACTCGCCCACCGAGGTCGCCGATTCATCGGCGGCCTCTTCTTGTGGCGCGTGACCGACATTTTCAAGCGTCAGCAATTCCGAACCCTGTATCGCGTCGTTAAACAAGTGTGCGTGGCGCGCAGGCACAAGCTTGTCTTGTCCGCCGTGAATGATCAGCGTCGGCAGCGAGATCGGGGCCAAGCGCTCAGAAGTGGCGAAATTGCGCGCGCTGCCGCCCAGCATGAGCTGCATCAAGATGTCGCGATGGCCGTGCGCGCGCGAAAGGTCTCGGTACTGCGCCACCATCGCGTCGGTGATCAAAGCCGGATCGGCAAAAGCCGTCTCGAGCCCTTGGCGCGTCAGGCGCGTGGTGTCGAGGTCGCGCAGCAGCGCCGCGGTGGTGCGATTGCGCAGCAGGTTGAAGATGATCGGCTGCGTGCCTTGTTCAGCTTCGGTCTCCGGCCAGCCGGAGGCATCGACCAGGATCAGCGCGTCGAGCCGTTCGGGATGGGCCAGCGCATATTCCCAGGCGATGTTTCCACCCATGGAATTGCCGGCGATGGCGAAGCGCTCAAGGCCGTAAACGCTGGCGAACTCCTCCACCAAATCGCGATAGCCCTCGATCGAGGGTTGATACCCCGCAGGCGCGCTGGTGAGGCCGTGGCCGGGCAGATCGATCGAGACAACGCGGTAGTCTTCGCTCAGTCGCGCCACCCAGGGTTCCCAGGTCTGCAACGATGCGGCATAGCCGTGGATTAGCAGTAGCGTCGGCGCAGGCGCCGCCACGCCTTCATCGCGATAATGCAAATGCACGCCCCCGGGTAGATCAATGTAGCGCGAGGCGCTGCTCTCGTAGCGCGCCGCGAGGGTGGCAAAAGGAAGATCTGGGCGCCGCAGCGCGAAATAACCGCCCACCGCAATGAGCGCAATCAAGCCGATCAGCGTCAGCAAGCCCGTCAGCAACCGTCCCATCGTTCCTCCATTGGCGTCTACCATCCGGCGCGCACGCCTCGCGTCAAGCGCAGACGGGGCAGCTAGGGTCACGCGGCAGGCCTATAGTACGCGCTTGCGCCGTCAGGCCGTCGAAAAGCAGGAGCCGCCCGGCCAGGCCTTCGCCCGCCTGTGCGATTTCCTTGATCGCTTCGAGCGCCATTAGCGAGCCAATCACCCCCGTGAGCGCGCCGACGATGCCGGCGGCGGCGCAAGCTTCCACGTTCGGCGGGATTGCCGGCACAAGGCACCGGTAGCAGGGCAGACGCTGGTCTGGCGCCATGTCCTTGGTCAGTCCCGACTTGAACGTCGCCAGCTGACCCTCCCAGCGTCCCACCGCGCCGGAAATCAGCGTCACGCCAAGTTCGTGACAGGCGGAATTTACCGCAAACCGCGTTGCAAATGAGTCTGTCCCGTCAAGGACGATGTCCGCGCCGCTGAGCAGATAAGCAGCGTTTTCCGCATTGATGCGCTGGCGCACCGCTGTGACCTCGACGTGCGCATTGAGCTCAGCCAATACGGCGCGCACGCGCTCGGCCTTCGGCGCGCCAACATCGGCGCCGCGATAAATCACTTGGCGCTGCAAATTCGAGAGCGAGACGTCGTCGTCGTCGATGATGCGCAAATGGCCAACGCCCGCCGCCGCCAGATAAAGCGCCGCGGGCACGCCCAATCCGCCCGCGCCGACAAGGGCGATCGTCGCGGTCTTGAGCCTCTGCTGCCCGGGCCCGCCAATTTCCTTGAGCAAGATGTGGCGGGCGTAGCGTTCACGTTCGTGGGCGTCTAATGCCATGGCATAGCGCATAAGCAGGGCCCATCATTCCGGACGCGCAGAGCGCGATCGGGAACCCAGGGGATCGAAGGACGCTTCCGGTGGCCCCTGGATTCCGGGTTCGGCCTCTGGCCGCCCCGGAAAGACGGCGTGGATTTTGTCTGTTCGATCATAAGCCCTCGAACAGCGCCGTCGAAAGATAGCGCTCCGCGAACGAGGGGATGATCACGACGATGCGCTTGCCTTTGTTCTCCGCGCGCGCGCCCACGCGCAACGCCGCCGAGAGCGCCGCTCCCGAAGATATGCCCCCCGGCACGCCTTCCAACCGCGCCATTTCCCGCGCCAGCGCGAGCGATTCGTCGTTGGTGACGGTGACGACCTCGTCATAAATTTTCGTGTCGAGGATTTCGGGCACGATGCCCGCTCCGATGCCTTGAATTTTGTGTGGCCCTGGCTGGCCCCCTGAGAGCACAGCGGAATCGGCAGGTTCGACAGCGACGACACGTAGCTTGGGCAGGCGTGACTTCAACACTTGCCCCACCCCTGTGATGGTCCCGCCGGTGCCGATTCCGGAAACGAAAATGTCCAGCTTGCCGCCGCAATCGTTCCAGATTTCCTCCGCCGTCGTCGTGCGGTGAATTTCGGGATTGGCAGGATTTTGGAATTGCGCTGGCATGATCGCGTTCGGAATTGTCTTCGCGATCTCATCGGCCTTCGCCAAGGCGCCGCGAATACCCTCCGGGCCCGGCGTCAGCACCAATTCCGCCCCGAGCAGCGCCAGCATTTTGCGCCGCTCAATCGACATGGTTTCGGGCATCACCAGGATGCAGCGATAGCCGCGCTGGGCGGCGACGAAAGCGAGTGCGATGCCGGTATTGCCCGAGGTGGGCTCGACCAGGACGCTGTCCTTGTTGAGCTTGCCCGCCGCTTCCAGCGTTTCGATCATGGAGACGCCGATGCGGTCTTTCACCGAAGCGATCGGGTTGAAGAATTCCAGCTTGGCCAGGATTTCAGCATCGACCTTGTGAGCGGCGGCGAGCTTTTTGAGTCGCACCAAGGGCGTGTCGCCGATGGTCTTGGTGATATCGTCATAGATACGGCCGCGGCCGGGTTTGGGGTCGGACATGGGGCAGGACTCCTGGAACAGATCCCTTACTTAGCGGCCTCCCCGGGAAATGCAGCCTTTGCTTTGCGCCGGGGTGGTCAATAGAGTTTCCGGCGCATGAGCCTGACCGACATCGCCGCCGGCGCTATCTTCATCGCCTGCTGGCTCGTGTACGAGCCGCTGCTTGAGCGCCTAACCGGCGGGCGGGGCGCCATCAATATCGATTTGCGGGCCGTGCGCGAAGGTTGGGTTCGCCGCATGATGGCGCGCGAGAACCGGATCATGGACGCTGCTTTGCTTGGGCAGTTGTTGAACTCGGCTTCGTTTTTCGCCTCGACCAATCTGCTCATCATTGCCGCTGCGGCTGGCCTCCTGTTCGGCGGCGAGGCGATACTTGGCAATCTCCGCGGCGTGTCGTTCTCGGGTCTCGAGCCCGATTGGCTGATCCAGACCAAGGTCGCGCTTGTGGTCGTCACGCTGACGCGTGGATTGTTGGATTTCATTTGGGCGATCCGGCAGCTGAATTTCTGCGCGGCGCTGTTTGGTGCGGCGCCCGAGCGCGGCGAAATCGAACACCATGAGAGCTATGTCCGCGCCACGACGCAGGTGCTGAGCCCGGCGTTCAACTCCTTCAACAAAGGCGTGCGCGCCTATTATTTCGCCCTGGCCGCCGCCATTTGGTTGGCTTCGCCTTGGCCGATGGCCGCCGCATCGCTGCTCACCTTGGCGCTGTTGCTCGCCCGCCAAGTGTCGAGCGAAGCTGCGATCGGCCTGCGTGAAGCGCGCCTGGTGCTCGAAGCCATGCAGCGGCGCGAAGATTAGCCGCGCCCGGTCGAGCCGAAGCCGCCGGCCCCGCGCGCGCTATTGGGCAGCGCTTCGACTATTTCCCAACGCGCCTGAATCACCGGCGCGATCACCATCTGCGCGATGCGTTCGCCGCGGCGGATCACAAACGGCTCTTGCCCAAGATTGACCAAGATCACTTTCACTTCGCCGCGATAATCGGCGTCGATCGTGCCAGGTGAATTGAGGCAGGTGATCCCGTGTTTCAACGCCAACCCGGAGCGGGGACGAATTTGCGCCTCGTAGCCAGCCGGCAGGGCGATGGCGAGCCCGGTGGGGGCGAGCGTCCGTTCGCCCGGCTTCAGCGTCACCGGCTCGCCTTCCGCAACGGCGGCGCGCAAATCCATGCCGGCCGAGAGCGCCGTTTCGTAGGCCGGTAGCGCCAAGCCATCAAAATGCGGCAGGGTTGTAATCAAGACCGGGACCGGCAGCGTATTCATGGGACGGGGTTAAGCCGGATTCGCCTCGAACCTGAAGGGATTTGAACTGCATGGCGGTTGGGGACAGGGCCAAATTCAGCGATCCGCAGCTGACCGCCAGGGGCGAAGCCCGCGCCGTAGTGCCGCTCCATGCGCTGGAAACGCTCTGGTTCAACACCGGCACGCTCTGCAACATCACTTGCGCGCATTGCTACATCGAATCGAGCCCCAGCAACGATCGACTCGCCTATCTCAGCCTCGCCGATATCCAGCTCTACCTCGACGAAATCGAGCGCGACCGCCTGCCCACCAAGCTGATCGGCTTTACCGGCGGCGAGCCGTTCATGAACCGGGACATCGTCGCCATCCTCGAAGAAACCTTGTCGCGCGGCTTCGAAGTGCTGGTGCTCACCAACGCGATGCGCCCAATGGAGCGGCACAAGCGGCAATTGCTGGAATTGAAACAACGCTACGGCGCTCAGCTACGCCTGCGCGTCTCGCTCGACGATCCGCGCGCTGAAATCCATGACGCAGAGCGCGGCGCGGGCAGCTACGAGAAAACGCTCGCGGGCCTGCGCTGGCTGGCGGCGCACGGCTTCAATGTGGATGTCGCCGGGCGCGGTTTTGCCCGTGAGCCTGAACCGGAATTGCGCGCGCGCTTTCAGGCCTTGTTCGATGAAATAGGCGCTGGGCTCGATGCAGACGACCCCTCGGCGCTGGTGATCTTTCCCGAGATGGAGGTCAGCGATGATCCACCGGAGATCAGCACTGCGTGCTGGGGCATCCTGAATAAGAATCCACGCGACGTGATGTGCGCAAGCGCCCGCATGGTGGTGAAACGCAAGGGCGAGGAAAGGCCCGCCGTGCTTGCCTGCACGCTGTTGCCCTACGATGCGGGCTTTGAGCTCGGTGATACGCTCCGCGCCGCCTCCGGCCCGGTGTCGCTCAATCACAAATATTGCACCAGCTTCTGCGTGCTTGGCGGCGCGAGTTGCGGTACAGTCAAAGCGTGATCACTGCGCTTCTGTCGGCGAAGCTCGCTATTGTCGCCGCCTGGTTCGTGGCCTTGGCGCTCGCTGAGCGGCTACGGCCCGCCGCGCCGCGCCCATCGGGAACAGATGCGCGGCGTTTTTCCCGCAATCTTGGGCTCTGGGCGGCGAATACATTGATGAACCCGCTGCTCATCGTTCCGATCAGCGTCGCGGCGGCGTCACTTCAAGTTTGGACGCGTCCGGCTTGGCCCTTATGGCTTCAGCTGGTGCTCGATTTGGTTCTCCTCGACCTGTGGGTCTACGCGTGGCACCGCGCCAACCACGAATGGCCGCCGCTCTGGCGCTTCCACCGCGTGCATCATCTCGATCAATTTCTCGATACGAGTTCGGCGGTGCGCTTCCATCCGGGCGAGGTGCTGATCTCGGCCCTGGCGCGCACGCCGCTCATCGTGCTCGCCGACATACCG
>JANNFH010000046.1:0-2562 GCA_031379565.1 Alphaproteobacteria bacterium | reverse complement strand
CAATCAGCGAAGCGGCCCTCGCCCGCCCGTGCCCGCACGATGCAAGCTTGGCCGAACGGTTCGAGCTTTACGCCTGCGGGGTTGAACTCGCGAACGGCTTTGGCGAACTCACCGACCCGGTGGAGCAGCGCGCGCGGCTCGTGCAAGCCATGGCGGAGAAGCAAAATCGCTACGGCAAGATCTGGCCCATCGACGAAGATTTCCTCGCCGCCCTCGCCCACATGCCGCCGGCGAGCGGCTGCTCTTTGGGATTCGATCGGTTGGTGATGCTGGCCAGCGGCGCGCGCACGATTCAGGACGTGCTATGGACGCCAGCTTAGCCGCCAATAAGCCGCGACCAGAAGCCACCGCCGCTCTGGTTTCTGCGGGCTAGTTCTATCACCGCATCGGCAATGTGCTGGGAGTTCCAATCACAACGATCATTTGTCACGCGCTTGACAAAGCGCGAGCCACGATCTCCTTCTCGCGGCGTGACCGCCAAAATTGGCTTTTGCCGCTTCTTGGCATACTCAAGCTCAAATGTGATCGCTCTGCTGTGAGTTGCCGAGGGCTTGTCGATCACCACGACAACGTCACAGGTGTCGATTCTCGTTTTAGCAACTCGCTTCCAGCTGTCATCTACACGCCGCGACAGATCGATCGACTTATCGCGAAACTTCTTTCCGAGACGCTCCTTCAAGAAGCAGCGAACCCCCTCGTAATATTGGTCTTGCCCGTGCGAGTGGCTGATGAACACTTTATACTCGGCCATGGCTTCACCTCCCCGCACACCGTATCATCAGCCAAGCGCTTGGCAACCCATGGTTACTTTGCCTGCGGGCTCTAGCCTGGACGCCGGCATGATCCGTGACGCTACGCTCCGCGAGTTTCCAGCAATCCGCGCCGTTGTTCGCCATGCTTTTGGGCAGGCGGATGAGGCCAACCTCGTTGAAAACTTGCGCGCCGATGGCGATGTCCTGTTCGAGCTCGTCGCCGCCGACCAATCGGCGATCCAGGGACATATCCTCTACACCAGGCTCAGCATCGATCGGGGCGGCGAAACCCTCGCCGCGGCGGCGCTGGCGCCGGTTTCCGTCCTCCCCGCGTTCCAACGAAGCGGGCTCGGCAAGGCGCTGATCGAAGCCGGCAATGGACGATGCGCCGCGCTCGGGCTCAAAGCCATCCTCGTGCTCGGCCATCCAGACTATTACCCGCGCTTCGGCTTCTCGGCGCGGCAAGCCGAAGCGCTCGATGCTCCATTTTCGGGCCCGTCCTTCATGGCGCTTGAACTTGAGCCGGGCTGCCTCAAGATGGGCGGGCGCGTACGCTATGCGGCGGCGTTTGGAGTATGAGTATGCGCGCCGCGCCAAACCTCAGCCACGATCTGGACGCCGTCGCCGCGCGTTACGCCGTCGCGATCACGCCGGCTATGGAAGCGTTGATCGACGCCACTGACGCCGCCGATCCGATCGCCGCGCAATTTCGCCCGGACGCGCGCGAGTTGGACGTCGCGCCGGACGAATTGGGTGATCCGATCGGCGACGAGACGCATTCGCCGGTAAAAGGCGTCGTGCATCGCTATCCCGATCGCTGCTTGT
Source organism: Alphaproteobacteria bacterium (assembly GCA_031379565.1). Taxonomy (GTDB): domain Bacteria; phylum Pseudomonadota; class Alphaproteobacteria; order Caulobacterales; family Aquidulcibacteraceae; genus Vitreimonas. The sequence continues at coordinate 985 of JANNFH010000046.1, read as the reverse complement.
TGAAGCTCGTGCACGTGTGCCCTGTATATTGCCGCTTCTGCTTTCGCCGCGAAATGATCGGGCCGCAGGGCGATGGAACATTGACCGGCGCCGAGTTAGAAGCAGCCTTCGCCTATATCGAGTCTCGCCCCGAAATCTGGGAGGTGATCCTCACCGGCGGTGACCCGTTCCTGGTTTCGGCCCGGCGCGCGCGCGAACTCACTCAACGCCTCGCAGCCATCCCGCACGTGAAAATTCTGCGCTGGCATACCCGCATTCCCGCGGTCGATCCAAAGCTTGTGACGCCCGATCTGGTCGAAGCGATCAAAGCGGACGGTGTCGCTACTTATGTGGTGCTACACGCCAACCATCCGCGTGAGCTGACACGCGAAGCGCGCGCGGCGATTGCGCTGCTGGTCGATGCCGGCGTGCCGATGCTGAGCCAGAGCGTGTTGCTGAAGGGCGTCAATGACGATCCGGGCACGCTCGAAGCGTTGATGCGGGCCTTCGTCGAGGCGCGGGTGAAGCCCTATTATCTGCATCATCTCGACAAGGCGCCCGGCACGTCGCACTTCCGCTGCAGCATTGCGCGCGGGCAAGAGCTTGCCCGCGCGCTGCAGGAGCGCGCCTCGGGCCTCTGCCAGCCAACCTATGTGCTCGACATTCCCGGCGGCCACGGCAAGGCGCCGCTGGCGGCGCCAAGCCTGCGTGAAACCAACGCGAGCCATGAAGTACGCGACCGCTTCGGAAACTGGCGCGCTTACGACGACGGCGCCGGTTGAGGCGCCGGCGCACGGGCCGCCGCCGCAAGTGCTGCCAGCAGCAGGACGCTCGCCACCGCGAACGGCGCCGAAGCGCCGACATGCTCGAAGATCGCACCAGAGCACAGCGGCCCGATCACGCGGCCAAGCGCGGACGCCGACTGGCTTAAGCCCATCACCGCACCGCGCTCAGTTTCTCCCGCCTGCCCGGCGATCAGGCTTTGCAGCGCCGGCGTGGCCAGGCC
>JANNFH010000045.1:0-6117 GCA_031379565.1 Alphaproteobacteria bacterium | reverse complement strand
GCAGCGGCTCGCACAGCTCGACGGGGCCGGGGGATCGGCCAGTCCGCCAAGAACGCGCGACTGTCGGCACTGCCAGACACTCTCCTCCAGGCACTTCCTACTACCAATCCTCCGCGGCCTCGCAGAGGGATGTTCGTAAAGCGTTCCGCTCCACGTACCATAGGACCGAGAGCAGGTGCTCATCTTCCTCAATCGGAAACGTCTTGAATCGTCCCTGATACAGATGCCCAGTCCCCGACGTGTGGTAATGCGCGTGTCAGCGCATGGTGTGCGTGTACGTCAACCAGCGAAGGAAACTGGAAAGCTGTCGATTGGTCTTAGGGCGGACGACCAAGTGCCAGTGATTCGGCAGGATGCAATAGGCGAAGATCGGAAGTAGCTCACGTTCAAATGCCTCGGCAAAAACTCGTTCGAACGCCTCGTAGTCGTCAGGTTTCTCGAACAAAGGAAGGCGAGCGACCGCCCAATTCAGGACGTGAAAGCAGACGCCGGCAGGGCATATGCGAGCGCGACGTGGCATCGCGTCACCAGACCCGTCACGTTTTTTGCTTGTAAAGAGCTGCGTCCTTTCTTCCCCGGAATGTCCGCTATCGTCCCCGTAAGTATTGGGGTGACCGGCAATGCGGACCGATCCCTGAAGCGATCAACGAATTGATACTCGAAGGCCCCGCTTAGTAGCCGGCGGCGATGCCATCCTTTCGGCTCTCGGAGCCACCGAATCAGGCGGCGATAGAACGGTTCCAGTTGGCGTATCTCGGTCACTCTCGCCGCCATCGTTCTGTTGCTCCGTTAGTGTCCACAGCTCCTAGGGCTCGTTGTTGTCTTCCTCGTAGTCGGGATAGCTGTCCTCAGGCGTGTAATAACTCGCCGCGTCATAGGTGGTGGTCTTCTTGTAAGCGTCGCCGAGGCCGCACGCGCTCAATTGAGACAGTCCCGCGATCTTGAGGCCGCACGCCACGCATTCGAATTTGCTCGGAAGGTATTGCTGAACTTCAGTGATCTCATCTTCGTCGATAGATTTCTTCGGCGCGCCGATCGCTTCGCCGAACAGCAAAGCGATCGAGGAACAGGCCGGACATTGGATCCGATGTCCGACATGCTTGGCAGCCCAACTCGTCGCCTGCAGCGCGGCTGCACTCCGCTCTGCGTCTGTCTTTCCCTCCCAAACCTTTTTGTAGGCGCTGATGTCGCCTTGAACGGCTTTCGCCGCCGCATCGACCGCCGCAGTCATCAACATTTCGGCCACGCCGGCTTCTTCTTCACCGACCAGCTCCGCCAATTCTCTATCCAAGGACTGCACGAGCACGGTGGCGGCGCGATAGAAAGCGGGCCGCCAAGACGAACTCTTAATCCCCTCAAATGGCACGTCACCTGAATGCAGCTCCGCATTTCGGTTGCCGATGTGGGCGATGCAAAAGCGCTCCAGCTCGGTGTTGAATTCCGGCAAAATGTCACGCAAGCGCACAAGCACCTGGGTGATTGTAATCGACTTCGGCACGAATTTGGGCGCGGTCGGTTCGTGCCCGAGCGCATGATAGAGATTGTGCCAGCTTGTGAAGTCCGCGAGGAGAGTTGGGCTGACCTTGGCCAGAGCTGAGCGCGCCAGCAGTTCGAGCGCAAGGCTCGACCAGAACGCAGCCCGCCAATCGGCATGCTCAAACTTGAGCATTTCCTCGGAATATCGCTGGGCCTTGGCGAAGAGCGCGGCGCTGTCCCAGGCAATTGGCGTCGGCATCGGCTTTTTCTTCATCAGTGCAGTCCGGATAAGTACGCCCGCTCGATCAGACGGGCGCGCGCGGCGCGCGGAATTGGGCCGCGACCGTGCAACATCCGCCAATTGTCCACGATCAGGGTATCACCGGGCGCCTGAAGTGTAACCAATTGGCGCGGCGCCTCCGCCAACGCGGCAGTCAATCTCGCCGCCGCCGATGCGCCAGCGTCTGAAGCAGGGCGGATGAAGGTGCGGTCCCAGCGCAACAACCATTCGCCGTTGTCCGTGCGTTGGCGCAACGCAAGCAATCGAATTTTGCCCTCGATCGGGCGCCGCGAGACCATCAGGCCTCGAGCAAGAGAAACGGCGCTAACGCGCGAAATGAGAAACGCGCTGTCCACCAGAAGCGTCGGCACGGCCTCGGCGCCGACGACGCAGCGCAGCAGGAAGTATCGCGGCGGCGAAGGCCAATGCGCCAAATCGGTATGAAGCGGGAAGTCGTTCATGCCGTACTGGCCGCTATACGTGTTCGGTGCCGCCTCTGCTGCCGTTCGTGGCCGAAGCGTTTGAATGGCGGCGTGGCGGCCCGGCGCAATAATCTCGCCGAGGCGTATCGCGATGGCCTCAGTGGTCTCCTCAGGTTCGAGCGCCGATAGGTGCGCGAAGCCTTGAGCGCGCACGCGACCTGCAACAAATTCGTTGAGTTCCGAGGCCATTGCAGCATCCTAAGCACAATCGCTGCGACCTTCAGGAGGCCCTACCAGAGTCTGGCCCTTTTGTCCGGACCCACTTGCCCAGACCACGCAGTAACGACGCATACTTACGAAAGGCAACTTTGGGCCGCCCATTGCCGGCATACATTACGAGCGTCCGATTTGGCCGGTCACGATCCCCGTCGGCGATGAGTCGCCGGTTTGCGCGTGCGAGCGCCGGAGCTTCCATCATGTTGCCCGCGAAAGCTTCCTGGGGGCGTTTTTGCAGCGTTGGTCAAGCGACGATCGAGTGCTTCCGCCCGCAACCCGTCCAGATAGTCCGCCCACCATTGCATCAGCTTCACCCGGTCATCCCAATGCGCGCCGCGCGCGTAGGCGCGTCGGATGGCGTTGGCGTCCTGGTGAGCCAACGCCCGCTCAATTGTCTCAGAGGAGAAATCTGACCGCTCATGCAGCAGCGAGGAGGCAAGCGCCCGGAAGCCGTGCGCGCTCATTTCCTCCTTGGCGAAGCCGATCGTTCTCAGGGCCACACATATCGTGTTCTCGCTGATCGGCCGGTCCGAGGCGCGCTGACCTGGGAAACAGAGCTGGCTTTCGAGTCCGGTCAGCTTGTGCAGGTCGTGGAACGTCGCCAAGGCCTGCTGCGAGAGCGGGATTTTGTGCTCGCGGCGCATCTTGGTGCGCTCAGCCGGGATGGTCCAAATCTTCTCGTCGAAATCGATCTCGTCCCAGCGCGCCAAGCGGCACTCGCCAGGGCGCGGGAAGCAATAGGCCATGATCTGCATCGCTGCCCGGACGATGTGCCGGTCGTAGGTCTGCACCGCCACCATCAGGCGCCCTGCGCCGTCCTTGTCAGTGATGGCGGCCCGATGCGTGACCTTGGGCGCGGCGATGGCGCCGCGAAGCGCCGGCGTCGGATCAGCGGACGCGCGGTTGGTGGCCACCGCGAGACGCATGACCTGGCCAATCGAGGCCCGCAAGCGGCGCGCCGTTTCTAGATGGCCCTTGCTCTCGACGGCTCTGAGGATGGCGAGGATTTCCGCCGGCGTGATCGCGGCCACTGGTCGGTCGCTCAGATCAGCAGCGAGTTCCTTCAGGAGCCAGCGCCGCTTCTCCACTGTGACGGCCGCCCGCTTCTCCAATTCGAGTTTGGTGAGCAACTCGTCGGCCACCAGCCCGAACGTCGAAGCGCGGGCAACCTGCATGGTCCGGTGCGCGACCTTGCGCTCTTCCATCGGATTGAGGCCGGCGCGGAGCTGCTTCCGCGCCGCGTCGCGGGTGTCGCGCGCCTCGACCAACGTCACGTCCGGATAGGCGCCGATCGACATGGTCAGGCGCTTGCCGTCGAACCGATAGTCGAAGCGCCACAAACGCGAGCCGTTCTTGGCGACGAAGAGGTACAGGCCTTGACCGTCGGCCAGCTTATAGGCGCTGTCACGCGCACGTGCGTTTCGGCATTTTGCGTCGGAGAGCTTCATGACGGTATCGCCTTCAGTTCGTTCCCCTTTGATACCGGCACGGTACCGTCAAGTCGTTCCGAAGGCCAGTTCCAGCCCCTGCCGCGCGAACCTCAAGCGAGGGGCGAAAACCGCCCAAAAACTCGCTAATTTCAAGGGTTTTCGAGGAATTCCGAGGAATGATCCGGAAGCTTGGTAGCGCTCCGAAAAAGAACAAATGGTGCCCAGAAGAGGACTCGAACCTCCACGACCTTACAGCCGCCAGCACCTGAAGCTGGTGCGTCTACCAATTCCGCCATCTGGGCACGGGGTAGGGCGCGCGTCGTGCCGCGCCGGGGCGGTGTTGTCAATGCCAGTGTCGGGCGATCACGGATCGCGCGCCGTCGCGGGTCGGTCCACGTCGGGCTCCAGCACGGTCACGAACGCGCGCCGCCATTTCTTCAGGCTGATCACCGCGCTGCCCACCGGCGCCGGCATCGCCACGCGCACGGGCGGCGCGATGTTGGAGTCCGCCACCAGCGCGAACCAGATGTCGCCCTCGGGCAGGCGGCGGCGCTCGTTTTCGTTGCGCACGTCGTAGCCGGCGACCTGCACGTAGCGCATCCGGCACTTCAGCACCGGGCCGTCGTAGCCGCCCTTGTCGTAGTGGCCGCGCGATCCGCCCGACAGCACGAGATCATAGCGGAAGCGGCCGTCGAACGTCGGGTACGATCCCGCGCAGGCTTGCGTGCGCGCCACGTCGGCGCTCATCGCCACCAGAGACGAGAGGGGGTCGCGGCTCGCGCGTTTCTCCGCGTCACTGGCCGGCGGCGTGCCCCAGACCCGGTAGTTCGGCGTGATCAGCGCCCGAAACGCGTTGTCGTCGCCCAGCCGCATCGACGTGACGCGGCGCTTCTTCGAATACGAGTGATCGAGATCGTACCGCTGCCAGCGCACGCCCGTCGGCGTGACGACGCCAGTGGAGGCGGCAAGCAGGTTGGTGCGCTCGAACAGGCGCAGCAGGCCGCCGGACTGGATCGCGGCGGTGGCGTCGTAGACGGTGTCGCCCACCGCGATGTCGAGCCGCGCACTGCCGAGCGGCGCAAAGCCGAGCCAGTCGCCGTCGTACTCCAGCGCGAAGCGGTCCGCGTGCGCGGGCGTGGCGCAGATGGCGAGCGTCAGGGCGAGTAGGGAGAGAAGGCGGGTCATGAGTCGCGGCCTAGTGCGTGGACGTGACAGCAGCAAGGCGGCGGTACGATCAGGCGCGGATCAGCTCCCGCACCGCGCCGACACTTCCGCTGTCCGGAAACGCGTTCGCCAGCGCCGCGCTGGACACGCCCAGATGATCGCCCAGCACGCCCTTCAGCACGGCGCGCAGATCAGTGGTGGGGCGCAGGTCGCGGCCTTCGTTGAGCTGGTTGGGCGCGAGCCCCGGCCAGTCGGCGATCACCCTGCCGCCCGCCACCGCGCCGCCGAGCAGGAACGCCGCCGACGCCATGCCGTGGTCGCAGCCGCGGTTGCCGTTGGGCGCGGCGGTGCGGCCGAATTCGGTGAGGATCACCACTGCGGTGTCGCGCCAGACCGGGCCAAGCTCTTCCTTCAGCGCCGCAAGACCCGCGTCGAGCGCCGCGAAGCTGTTGGCAAGCTGGCCGGTGTCGGCGCCCTGGTTGGCGTGCGTGTCCCAGCCCGTCATGTCGATCACTGCCGCCACCGGGCCGTCCGGGCGCTTGAGGAAACCCGCTGCGGCCTTCGTCAGTGGTGCGATGGAGCGATAGCCGCCGCGCTGGCCGGCCATGCCGCCTGCCTCCATCGCCACCGCGTTGGCGGCGACCGCCGAGTCGAGCGCGCTGGCGAGCGCGGGATCGCTGCGGCGGTAGAGATCCATCAGCCGCGCGATGGTGTCTTGGTTGGCGTCCGGCAGCGGCGAGGGCGACCACGTGGCGACGCTCGCATCGCCGCGCAGGATCAGCGGCGCCTGCTGCGCAATGGCGAGGCCGAGTTCGCGACGCCCGGCCTTTGAATCTGCCGCAAGCCCACCAAGCGCGACGTTGAGCCAACCGCTGTCGCGTGCATATGGCCGCGCGCCACCAGTCTCGAGCACGTTCTGCGCATCGAAGTGCGAGCGCTCGCGATAGGGCGTCGAGGTGGCGTGGATGATCGCACATTCGCCGACGCGATACGACTCATGCAGCGTTGCGAGACGCGGATGCATGCCGAACGTCGTGTTGAGCGGCAGCGTCTGCGTGAGCGCGAGGTC
>JANNFH010000024.1:0-2358 GCA_031379565.1 Alphaproteobacteria bacterium | reverse complement strand
GCAGTGGATCACCGACCAGCGGGCCACGTGGGAAGCGCGCAGCGACCGCATGGCCGCTTTTGCCCGACAACTTCACCAAGAGGAACAAGACCATGACAAACCCCGCCGCCGCTGAGCTGAAAGACCTGGTCATCTCCCGTCTGGTGCAGGCACCCCGCGCCACGCTGTGGCGCGCGTGGACCGAGCCCGCGTTGCTGAAGGAATGGTGGTGCCCGAAACCGTGGGCCACCGAGGTGCGGGCCTTCGACCTGCGCGTTGGCGGCGCCTTCCACACCTTCATGCAGGGCCCCGATGGCGGCACCAGCGACAACCCGGGGTCCTTCCTCGAGATCGTGCCGCAGCGCCGGCTCGTTTTCACCTCGATGCTGCTCGCCGACTGGCGCCCGGCCACGCCCTGGTTGCCGTTCACCGCCATCATCACGATGGCTGACGAAGCCGCGGGCACACGCTACGTCGCCACCGTGATGCACCCGGACCAGGCCACGAGCGACCGCCATGCAGAGATGGGCTTCTACGACGGCTGGGGCACCTGCATCGACCAGCTCGAGGCTTTCGCACAGCAGTTGCGCTGAGCGGACGGTCAGCGAAAAGGACTACGCTCGGCTCGTTTCCTGAACTGCACGGCGGGCGACGCCCGCCTTCGTCACTTTCGAGGTCATACCGATGAACACTCACGACATCTTCGTTCTCTCTGCCACCCGCACTGCCATCGGCACCTTCGGCGGCGCTCTCAAAGACGTGCCGCTGACGCAGATCGCCACCACCACGGTGCGCGAGGCGATCGCCCGCAGCGGCGTCGCCGCCGCCGACATCGGCCACGTGGTGATGGGCAACGTGATCCCGACCGACGTGCGCGACGCCTACCTGTCGCGCGTGGCCGCGATCGAGGCCGGCATTCCGCAGGAAACGCCGGCCTTCAACGTCAACCGCCTGTGCGGCTCGGCGCTGCAGGCGGTGATCTCGGCCGCGCAGTCTTTGATGCTCGGCGACGCCGAATTCGCGATCGGCGCCGGTGCCGAGGCCATGAGCCGCAGCCCTTACTTCATGCCGACAGCACGCTGGGGCGCGCGCATGGGTGATGTGCAGGCCGTCGACTACATGCTCGGCATCCTGCACGACCCGTTCCACAAGATCCACATGGGCATCACCGCCGAAAACGTGGCGGCTCGCGACGGCATCACGCGCGAGATGCAGGACGCGCTCGCACTCGAAAGCCAACGCCGCGCTGCGAAGGCGATCGCCGAAGGGCGCTTCAGGTCACAGATCGTGCCGGTCGAGGTCGTCACGCGCAAAGGTACGGTCGTGTTCGACACCGACGAACACGTGCGCGGCGATGTCACGGCCGAGCAGCTGGCGAAGATGAAACCGGCCTTCAAGGGCGACGGCACGGTGACCGCCGGCAACGCCTCGGGTGTGAACGACGGCGCCGCCGCGTTGGTGCTCGCCACCGGCGATGCGGTGAAAGCGCGCGGCCTCAAGCCGATGGCGCGGCTGGTGAGCTACGCGCAGGCCGGCGTCGACCCGAAGCTGATGGGCCTCGGCCCGATCCCTGCGTCGCGCCTGGCGCTCAAGCGCGCCGGCATCACGGTGGCCGACCTCGACGTGATCGAGTCGAACGAAGCCTTCGCCGCGCAGGCCTGCGCCGTCACGCGCGCGCTCGAACTCGACCCGGCCAAGGTGAACCCGAACGGCTCGGGCATTTCCCTCGGCCACCCGGTGGGTGCGACGGGCGCGATCATCGCCACGAAGGCGCTCTACGAACTGCAGCGCATCAACGGCCGCTACGCGCTGGTGACGATGTGCATCGGCGGCGGCCAGGGCATTGCGGTGGTCTTCGAGCGCGTGTGATGGCCGAGCCGACCATCACGAGCGACGGGCGGGTCGACCGCGAACCGCCGAGCGGCAAGGCGCTGCTGGTCTACCCCTTCGCAGGCCCACCGGAGCGCGGCCACACGCTCGAGGTCGCGCCAGGCGTGCGCTGGATCCGCATGCCGCTGCCCTACGCGCTGAACCACATCAACCTGTGGGCGCTCGACGACGGCGACGGCTGGGCGCTGGTCGACACCGGCGTGCGCACCGAAGACTGCGCGGCCGCCTGGCGCGAGCAGTTCGCCAACGCACCCGACGCGCGGCCGCTGACGCGCGTGATCGTCACCCACATGCACCCCGACCACGTCGGCATGGCCGGCTGGCTCACACGCAAGTTCGGCGTGCGCCTGTGGATGACGCCGCTCGAATACCTGAGCTGCCGCGCGATGGTGTCCGACACCGGCCGCGAAGCGCCGCCCGACGCGATCGCGTTCTTCCACAGCGCCGGCTGGAGCGAAGCGGCGATCGAGACCTACCGCACGCGCTTCG
>JANNFH010000480.1:0-1764 GCA_031379565.1 Alphaproteobacteria bacterium | reverse complement strand
ACCCCTATCAGCACGTCCTGCTTGGATGGAAAGACGTGATAGAGGCTGCCGGAATTGAGCTGAGTGCGGGAGAGCAGATCCGCGATCGAGGTTGAATTGTAGCCTTTCAGCCAAAACAGCTCCATCGCCGCCCTGATGATTTTCTCCCGCGCACTCATTGCATCCGCCGTTGTTTGAATGTTCAATCAATCAATGGGTGGGATTTGTCAAGAGAGCTGATCTCGCCGCCGCCGGCACAGGCGTTGCGCGCCCTTTTTCGCCGCCTGGACGCCCCGCTACGACGAACTCGGCGCTAGTCGGCGCGAGTGGCCGTGACGATTGCGGAATAGGCTTGGCGCGATAGGGTCAGATCGGCGACTGGCAACGCCTGCCCTGGTTCGATCAGCACGGCGCGATACGTCTTGAACATGCCGCCCGCCGCAAAGAACAATGCGCTCCGGGGCCCAAAATCAGTCGTGACCTGGACGCAAAGCGCGCTGGCCTTGGGGCCTTCGGGCCAAGCCTCGCGCATCGGAATCATGCCCTCAACCCGCAAGCCGGTGGGGCGCAGCCCAGCCATCTCGCACAACGACCGCACCGCCAGACTGGCGGGGTCGGCAGCGATACGCTCGGCGCGCACGCGCTCGCGCTCGGCGCGGCGCGACGCATTGAGCGGATTGGACTGGGCGATGCGAGCGATGCTGGCGCGCCATTCTTCGTCCGGCACAACGCGGACCTTTCGCAGGCTCTTCAGCCAGATTTTATGGCGCGCCTTCAGCGGTTCGCTCTGTTCGAGTTCGCCCAATTGCCGGTCGAAATCGCGAATCGCGGCCTCGACGCTGCCAAACCCGGCCTTCGCCGCTGCCTTGCGTGCTTCCTTGGGTTCGAGGCGCTTCAGCTTCATGAATTGATTGAACAGCGCCAAATGCGGATCGGCGATCATGCTCTTCAGGCCAAAGCTGGCGAGCTTCAGCGCGAGATCGTTGGCGCCGCGGTTCTGAAAATATTGCACGTGCCCGCCCTTGGCGGCTTGGGAGACGTAATCGAGCGCAAAGAAACTCCACAGCGCTTCCTGCGCGAACTCACCGGGTAACAGCAGCGCTTCTTCCTGCATCGAATTGACGAAGGCGATGGTGGCGTCCGTTAGGGCGGCGGGATCGCTGGACTCAAGCGCGCCGCGCGGCACCAGCATTTCGTCGATCAACAAGCCTTGAAACGTGGTCAGGGCGGTATCGCCGTCCAAATGCTTGCGTTGATAGATTTCGATCCACGGCGGGGGTGCGGGAGGCAGCGCTTCCATCACGTCATTCTCGCTGCATAAAGGCTCAATTGGTTCAACACATGCCCCTCCGACCGAGCAGCCTAGACCATCGACGCGCCCGCCAACAGCCTCATGCGCCTAATCGATGTCCTCGACCGGCTTTTCGCCCACCCCGCTCACCCGCGCGGCCAACGAGGCGGCCATGAACTCGTCCAGGTCGCCGTCCAGCACCCCTTGGGTATCTGAGGTTTCAACCCCCGTGCGGAGGTCTTTGACCATTTGATAGGGCTGCAACACATATGAGCGGATCTGCCGGCCCCAGCCAATCTCTGTTTTTTGATCCTCTACTTCCTGGGCCGCCGCCTCGCGCATCTGCAATTCGCGCTCATAGAGGCGCGCGCGCAGCATGTCCCACGCCGTGGCGCGGTTCTTGTGCTGGCTGCGCTCCGATTGGCACGCCACCGCAATGCCCGTTGGGATGTGCGTAAGGCGCACCGCGCTGTCAGTCTTGTTGACGTGCTGGC
>JANNFH010000461.1:0-5140 GCA_031379565.1 Alphaproteobacteria bacterium | reverse complement strand
CCCCATGTCCGATCCCGCCACCATTCCCGTCCCGCCTGAATGGGCCAAGCGCGCCTTCGTCGATGACATCGCCTACCGCTCGATGCACGCGGCGGCGCTAGCCGATCCCGAGGCGTTTTGGGGGGTGCAGGGACAACGGCTCGATTGGATCAAGCCCTATACGCAGGTGAAGGACTGCTCCTTCGACGAAGCCGATTTCCGCATTCGCTGGTATTACAACGGCGTTTTGAACGCCTGCTACAATTGCATCGACCGGCATCTCCCGACACGCGGCGATCAGATTGCCATCGTCTGGGAAGGCGACGATCCGCGCCAATCGCGCACCATCACCTATCAGCAATTGCACGATGAAGTCTGCCGCTTCGCCAATGTGCTGAAGGCGCAAGGGGTCAAACGTGGCGACGTGGTCACGATCTATCTGCCGATGATCCCAGCGGCGGCTTTCGCCATGCTGGCCTGCGCCCGCATTGGAGCGCCGCATTCAGTAGTGTTCGGCGGCTTTTCACCGGAAAGCCTCGCCAACCGGATCAACGATTGCGAGTCAAAGGTCGTCATCACCGCCGACGAAGGCATGCGCGGCGGCAAGGTGGTTCCGCTTAAAGCCAATGTCGATGCGGCGATCGAGCATGCGCGCGGCGTCCGGCGAGTGATTGTGGTGACGCACACCGGCGCCGGCGCGGCGATGCAGGACGGGCGCGATGTCGTCTATGAAGACGAAGCCGACAAAGTCTCGGCTGAGTGTCCGTGCGAAGAGATGGGTGCGGAAGATGCGCTGTTCATTCTCTACACCTCAGGCTCGACCGGTAAGCCCAAGGGTGTGCTGCACACCACGGGGGGCTATCTCGTCTACGCGGCGATGACGCACCAATACGTGTTCGATTATCACGATGGCGATGTTTTCTGGTGCACGGCGGACGTCGGTTGGGTCACCGGCCACACCTATATCGTCTACGGCCCACTCGCGAACGGCGCGACCACGCTCATGTTCGAAGGCGTGCCGAATTATCCCACCACGTCACGATTCTGGGAGGTGATCGACAAGCATCAGGTCAACATCTTCTACACCGCGCCCACCGCCATCCGCGCTTTGATGCGCGAAGGCGAAGCGCCAGTGCAGCGCACCTCGCGCGCGAGCCTGCGTTTGCTCGGCACCGTCGGCGAGCCGATCAATCCGGAAGCCTGGCTCTGGTATTACCGCACGGTGGGCGACAGCCGCTGCCCCGTGGTCGATACCTGGTGGCAGACCGAAACCGGCGGCGCGCTGATCACCAACCTCCCCGGCGCCACGGCGATGAAGCCAGGCTCGGCCACCCGCCCCTTCTTCGGCATCAAGCCGGCTCTGGTGAACGAGCAAGGCGAAGTGCTCGAAGGCACGGCCAGCGGCAATCTGGTGCTGCTGGATTCATGGCCGGGGCAGATGCGCACCGTCTATGGCGATCACGAACGCTTCTTCCAGACCTATTTCACCGCCTATCGCGGCATGTATTTCACCGGCGACGGCTGCCGCCGCGACGAGGATGGCTATTATTGGATTACAGGCCGCGTCGATGACGTGCTCAACGTTTCCGGTCACCGCCTCGGCACCGCAGAGATTGAAAGCGCGCTCGTGGCGGATGTGAAAGTCGCGGAGGCCGCCGTCGTCGGCTATCCGCACGACATCAAGGGCACGGGCATCTACGCCTTCGTCACACTGAAAACTGGCATCGAGCCCAGCGAAGAGCTCAAGCACGAATTGGTGGCGATGGTGAGCATGGAAATCAGCGCCATCGCCAAGCCCGACATCATCCAATGGGCGCCCGGCCTACCAAAAACCCGCAGCGGCAAAATCATGCGTAGGATTCTGCGCAAGATCGCCGAAAACGATCTTGGGAATTTAGGCGACACCAGCACGCTGGCGGACCCAGGCGTGGTGGAAGATTTGGTGAAAAACCGGGTTGGATGATGGCGAAGCGGCGCGAGGACGCCTGGGAGGTTGGAATCGAGGCCTGGCAAATCTAGCGCGCATTCTCGTTTGGACAGACCATGCCGACCTCGGCTTGGATGTTTGGTTCAGATTCGAAGGCGAGACCGAGACCGAATTTTGTTCGTTTCCACTCGGTGCCATTGGCAGGACGCCTTGCTTGATGAGCTGAGACGTCGGCTTCCCGATTTTGAAATTCGAGGCATGAACAGCATCATCCCAGCGCACTTCGTGTGTTGGTCGCGAAAGTCGTATTGAATTACCTTCCAACTCAGTCATTCCGGGGCTCGCGCAGCGAGAACCCGGAACCCAGGGGATCGTAAAAGGCTGCGCCGATTACCTCTGGATTCCGGGTTCCGCCTTTGGCGGCCCCGGAATGACGGGGATGATACGGGCCGCCAGCGCTTTCGTGACAGGCGCTGCGAGCAGATCTCGCCCGCACGGGATTGACCGCACCTCAAGCGCCGGCAAAATTCGCCGCCATGACGCCCGCCCTCTACCTCGCCTACCTCGCCGGCACGCTCGCCTTCTGCCTGACGCCGGGCCCTGCCGTGCTGCTGTGCTCTTCGCAAGGGCTGGCCAAAGGCGCACGCGCCGGCGCGCTTGCGGCGCTCGGCATCCAGACCGCGAATGCGTTCTATTGGCTGGTGTTCGTGCTCGGCCTCGGCGCCGTGATTGCGGCGTCTGAGCAAGTGTTCACCGCGATCAAATATGCCGGCGCCGCCTATTTGATCATTCTCGGCATCCTCACCATCCGCAATGCGCGCCGTTCCGCCGAAGCGGCGGCGCACACCGGGCCAGCTCCGATCTGGAGCACGCCCTATGTCCAAGGCATCGCCAACCAACTCGCCAACCCGAAGGCGATGTTGTTCATGGCCGTGCTGGTTCCACAATTTGTTGTCCCCGGCCGCACCAGCCATCTCGATTTCGCGGCGATGGCCGCAAGCAGCCTGATCCTCGATTTTCTCGTACTCACCTTTTATGCTTGGCTCGCCGCGCGCAGCGGCGCCCTGTTGCGCAATCCGATGCAAATCATCTGGCGCGAGCGCGCCGCCGGCGCCGCCCAAATCGCCGTCGGCGGCATGATCGCCGCGATGCGCCGCTAATCGAAATCCAGCACATCGACGCCGATCCTCTCATCCTGCATCTCTTCGCCGCGCAAGAACGCGCCGATCCGCTCGACGATAAGCGGTGAGGAGAGAAACAAATCGTTGTCGTGCCCGGCGCCGCTCAGCAGCAAATGCGCGCTGCTGCGGAACCCGCGCCGCACTTCCTCCGCATTGCCCGGCGGCGTGCGCGAGTCCAGATCGCCGCTGATGAAATAAGCCGGCACGGACGTGCGCAGCCTTTCATGCCAACGCGCCGAAAGCTCCGGAACGCCCAAAGCGTCTGCAAAGTCCGCGCTAGGAGCGTTGACGGCGTTTTCGAAGATGGAGCGGCGCGCCAATCGCCCGGCTTGCCGTTGCCGCGCCGCCGATACCGGCGAAGCGGCGTCCGTCGCCAGCGGCATCGCCGGCAGGGACGCCAGGAAGCGCCGCAGAAACATCACGCTCCGCGCCATGCCGGAATAATCGCCCTGCTCCATCGCCGCATAAAGCGCCGGCAGGCGCACGGAATTGTTGCTGCTTGCCAACAGAAAGGCGGTGACGATCTGCACGTCATATTTGCTGATGACGAACGTGCTGGTCGCGCCGCCTTCACCTGGAATTTCCACCATCATCGGTGCGCGGTCCAGGCGCGCGATTGTAGTTTCGACGGAACGCCTCAAATTCGGCGTCAGCCCCGAGGCAACTGGGTCGTGTCCGATACGCTCCGAAAACCTCCGCAACACATCATCCGCCTGGGTCGGCAATTTCAGCGTGTGGTCCGGCCCCTCCGTTCCCGCCAACACAACCCGCTCGATCAGATCGCCATGATCACGCAGCACCGCGAACGCCAGAAACGTTCCGTAGGAAATGCCAACCAGCCGCGCCCGACCACCAAGGGCGCGCGCGAGATCGGCCACATCGGCGGCGTTCTCGGCGGTATTGTAAACAGAAAGATCGATACCCGCCGCGCGCCATTCTGAGGCGCAGAGCACTGCCGCCGCCTCCAGACTAGCGTTGAAACTGGTTTCGGTCGAAGCTTGGTCGCTCGGAAACGACCAAGGCGTCGAACAATCCGGCGACGCATCCGACAGGCCGACGCCGCGCTGGTCGAGCAGGATGACGTCGCCTTCCTGACGCAAGGCGTCAAAGAGCGCCCAACGATCGCCTCGTCCCGCATCAATGCCCGATGAGCCTGGCCCGCCGGCAAGATAGATAATCGGCGCTCCCGAATTGGCGCGCGCGGCGGGAATGCGCACGAAATGCAGATTGATGCTGGCGCCGGCCCGATCGCGATGCGCCGGCACGGCGAGCACGCCCATCTCCGCCGCCACGCTCTCGCCCGAGCGCAGCTCGTAGGCATACGGCGCCCACGTGATCTCCTGCGCCTGCGCCGGGGCCGCAAGAGCAAGGAACGCCAGGAGCGCGGCGCTCCCCGCTAAGCATCGGATATGAAGCCAGTAAGTTATCTTGTTCATGGTGTCACCTCTGCCGGCAGCTGACGCGAGAATTCGGGCCAAACAAGCGCGGCGAAGGATTGCGAAGCTTTCCGAAGCCTTCGGTTTTACCGGAGCAGGCGCGCCAAGATCGCCAAAGCCAGCAGCAGCGCGAAACCGCCGAACAGAATCAGCAGGGAAACATTGGCCTGCCGCCAGGCCTGAGACCATCTTGGCGCGGGAAGAGCAGGTGCAACTTCGCTACTCACCGCCGCCGCAACCAGACGATAGCCGCGCCGCGGCACAGTCTGGATCAAGGTCGGCTCGCGGCTATTGTCGCCCGCGGCGCGGCGGACTTCGCTCACCAGGCGGCTGAGCGCCGGATCGCCGACCAGCCAATCGCCCCGCCACAATGCATCGATGAGCTCCGCCCGTTCGAACATCTCGCCCGGACGCTTGGCTAATTCCTGCAGCAAGCGCGAGCCAAGCGGCGACAATTGCACCTCGCGCGGCCCGCAGCGCAGCACATTACGCCAAGGGTCGAGGGCGTAATTGCCCAGCTGCAGCAGATTGCCCTGAGAGGTTGCGTCGGAGAGGCTCACGCGCCCTTGTCCGCGCGGGCCTCACCCTCAGTCAAGAGCGCTGCTGCGGCTTGACCG
>JANNFH010000442.1:0-3999 GCA_031379565.1 Alphaproteobacteria bacterium | reverse complement strand
CCCCCTGCCCCCTCCCCTCAAGCGGGAGGGGCCCGCGCTTTACTCTTCCTCGGCCGCGCGCTCTATCGCGCCTTCTTCGGCGGGCGCTTCCTCTTCCACCACAGGCGCGTCGATCCAGCCGGCGGCGACACGGGCGCTGAGAATGAGCGCGTCGGCTTGCTCTGAAGTCAGCTGATAATCTTCGAGCACGCCGGGTTCGCGCACTCTCTCGCCGCCCTTGGTCTCGAACCAGCCGCGCAGATCGTCACCTACGAATCCGGCAAAATCATCCAGCGTCTTCACGCCTTTTTCGCCGAGCGTCACCAGCATCGGCGCGGTGAGACCCGGCACTTTCGCCAAGCCATCCTCGACGCCCAATGCCTTGCGCTTGGCTTCGAGTTCAATGGCCAGCTTGTCGAGGAATTCCAGTGCCCGCGCCTGTAATTCGTCCGCGACTTCCTCGTTTAGTCCCTCGATCGCCGCGAGGTCCATGCGTTCGATGTAGGCGATCTCCTCCACCGATTCGAAGCCTTCCGAAGCCAGCAATTGGGCAAACATTTCATCGACTTCCAGCGCCTTGACGAAGAGTTCCGTTCGGGTGGCGAATTCCTTTTGCCGGCGTTCGCTCTCTTCGGCTTCGGTGAGAATATCGATGGACCAGCCCGTCAGCTGGGAAGCAAGCCGCACGTTTTGGCCGCGCCGCCCGATGGCGAGCGAGAGCTGGGCCTCGCTGACCACCACTTCGACCCGCGCCTCTTCGGGATCGAGCACCACCTTGGTGACTTCCGCGGGTTGCAGCGCGTTGACGATGAAGGTTGCCGGGTCGGACGACCACGGGATGATGTCGATCTTCTCGCCCTGCAATTCGCCGACGACAGCTTGCACGCGCGCGCCGCGCATACCGACGCACGCGCCAACCGGGTCGATCGAGCTATCGTGGCTCAGCACTGCGATCTTGGCGCGTGAGCCTGGATCGCGGGCGGCAGCCTTGATCTCGATGACGCCTTCATAAACTTCCGGTACTTCCTGGGCAAACAAGCGGGCCATGAATTCGGGCTTGGCGCGCGACAAGAAAATTTGCGGGCCCTTTGCTTCGCGGCGAACGTCGTAGATGTAAGCGCGGGTTCGGTCGCCAGTGCGGAGATTTTCCCGCGGAATGGCCTCGGAACGGCGGATCACGCCTTCGGCGCGCCCCAGATCGACGATGACATTGTAGAATTCGACCCGCTTGACCACGCCGTTGACGATCTCGCCCATGCGATCCTTGTATTCGCTGTGCTGACGCTCGCGCTCGGCTTCGCGGACTTCGTGATTGATCACTTGCTTGGCGGTTTGCGCAGCGACGCGGCCAAACTCGATCGCAGGCAGCAATTCGTCGTACATCTTGCCGACCACGGCGTCGGGGTCGGTTTTCTGGGCCAGATCGAGCATGATGTCGGTGGATGGATTGAACGGGCGCGTTTCCGGATCGAGCATGGCCTCATCGACCACGGTCATCACCCGCTTCAGCGTCATCTCCCCGGTCTTGGTGTCGATCGAGGCGCGAATGTCGTGCTCGGCGCCGTAGCGAGAGCGCGCGGCCTTTTGCAGCGCATGCTCCATCGCTTCAACGACGATTTCCTTCTCGATGTTCTTTTCGCGCGCGACCGCCTCGGCGATCTGTAGAATTTCCATCCGGTTCGCGGAAATGCCGGTGCTCATTGGGGGTTCCTCTTCTCTTCGTCTTGCGCCATCGCTTTCGCGCGGCGCAAATCATCTTCGATCAGCTTGTCAGTCAGTACGAGGCGCGCGTCGTGCAGCGCGGAAAATTTGATTTGTATCTCACCGGTTTGGGTGGCGAGGTGAATGACATCGCCCTCAACGCCAGCGATCTGACCCCTGAAGCGGCGCTGACCGTCGATCATGGCTATTGTTTCAAGCTTGGCTTCATGCCCAGCGAAGCGCGCGAAATCCTCGATTCGCATCAGCGGGCGATCGATCCCAGGGGATGAGACTTCAAGGTCGTATTCATCCTTGATCGGGTCATGTTCTTCCAGCAGCGCCGACACGCGCCGTGAAAGTTTGGCGCAATCGGAAACCACCATCTGCCCGTCGCTCAGCCGCTCAGCCATGATCTGTAGGCGCTTGCGGCGCAACCCCGAAACCCGCAGACGCACCAGCCGATAGCCCAGCGCTTCCGCTTCAGGCTCAATCAGCGCGAGCACGCGCTCTTCCAGGGGATTGGTGGTTCTCACCTTGCCCCTCCTGTGGTGGAGAGGCGCCCCTCCCCACTACGGGGGGAGGGTAGGGAGGGGGAGCGTGCAGAACGTGGTGAGACGGCGCCGCTTGCGCCACATCCTGCACGCCCCCTCCCCCTACCCCCGCCCCAAGGGGCGGGGAAAAGCAGAGCGATTGCCTTGAATGCCCGCGCGCTGCCCAAAGGCCGCTCCAGCTAACAAAAAAGCGGCGGACCCGAGGCCCGCCGCCGCACCCTCATCGAGGGCATCAGCGATGTAGTGGAGGGATTGTAGCGGGTTCAGGGGCGCTTGTCAGCCCCTTTCCGGGCGCGAAGCAACGGACTCTCGCACGCTGGCCCATTGCTCAGCCAAATATGAGACAGTGCGGGCCGCTACTGCTGACACCAAGCAAGCTTCGAGTGCTGCGGCCAAGAGCGGCTGCGTATCAGTGAAGGGAAACATCAGTAGCAGCGCCCACCACGGGGGCCGCCCGATGCCTGCAATCGTTCCGCTGACTCTCATGACTCGACCCAACTCCGGCGCCCTGTGCCTGCTTTCACGTTGACAGACGAAAATTGGGGAGGGGGATAATATCTCAACGCACTCTCGCACCCTTCGCGAACTGCGTCACTCGGTGACGTTGACGAGCTAAATTCCTGCTTTTCATGCGCTTATTGTCACGACTGCGCGAGTTCCAATTGTTAGGACGCAACTATGATTTGTTTTCAAAACTTATGATCACAGGGCAGTCGAAACCGACGTTCAATCTTCGTGGTTCGCTTCAAACCGCAGCCAAATCGGCGCGCAATCGCCCAAGCGTTTCTGCTCATACCGCGTCGTTACATGCCCCTCCCATGGCTCGCGCCAGTCTTGCGCGCATTCAGCCAGCCAGGTGAAGCGCCCGGTCCGCGCGTCTTCAGACGCGCTTTCGGCGGCGCCTGGAAGTAGCGCGTCTGAAGACGCGCGGTCCGGGCGCATGAACAGCTCCAGCGTCCAGGCCGCGAAGTGAGCCCAATCGGTGGCGAAGCGCACTTCTCCGCCTCGCTTCAGCACCCGCGCCAGTTCGCCGATGAAATCGGGTTGGATCAAGCGGCGCTTCCAGTGCCGGGTTTTCGGCCAGGGGTCGGGGAAGAGGATGTAGACGAGGTCGAGCGAGGAATCGGGCAGGCGCGCGAGCACGTCACGGGCATCGCCCATGTGCAGGCGAACGTTTTGGACGTTGCTCGCTTCGATGTGCCGCAGGCACGACGCGACGCCGTTGAGGAACGGCTCGACGCCGATGAAGCGCGCGCCTGGGTGCGCTTGCGCTTGGGCGACCAGATGCTCGCCGCCGCCGAAGCCGATCTCAAGGATGAGAGGTGTGGGAGTTTGCGTCCCCTCCCCCGTGGGGGAGGGGTAGGGGTGGGGGGGGGCGACGGTCAGGCGCGACATTGCCGCTTGCGCCACGTCCCCATCGCCCTCCCTCCCCACCCTCCCCCCAAGGGGGGAGGACGCGTGTCCTTCGAACAGCTTCGCGATGTCGATCTCCCCCTTCGCTGGCACGGCCACGTGCGGCAGCAGCGTCTCGACCAGGCCGGCTTGGCGCGGTTTGAGCGTGCGCGCTTTGGTGCGGCCATAGGTACGGAGGGGGGGATGAGCGTCGGCCATTGGTTCAGCGGCGAGAGCAAGCATATAAGAGCCAGACAGTCATCCCGGGCGCGCGGACCGATCCGGGACCCAGGGGCAAACCAGGAGTGCGTGATGCGCGAACAGCTAAATTTCTACATCGATGGCAAATGGATCGCGCCCGCCGCGCCGCGCTCGC
>JANNFH010000307.1:0-5085 GCA_031379565.1 Alphaproteobacteria bacterium | reverse complement strand
CAATCCGTGATGATAACACCGCCGAAAGGATCGGCCGATTCCAGCGGCATGAACGAGAGCGTGTCGAGTGAGGCGCGCCAAAGATAGGCGTTAACGCCGATGCCGGCCTCTTGCTGGTTCTGGCTTGCTTCGCGGTTGCGGCTGAACATGCCGAAAAAGCCGCCGCCGCTGGACTCGCCCTCGTTCACCCGCGACTGCCCGGTCTGCCGCTCCGTGTCGGGTCGGAAGGTTGAGCAGGCGGAGAGCGCCAGCGCCGCAATCGTGCACATCGCGGCCGTCCACATCGTCCGCCCAGCCTGACTCATAATATAATCTCCGCCATCGTGTTTTCGCCGCAACAAGCCCCCACGGGGCGGCGCGCCCGCTCCTATATCATGGGCTTCGGGCCGGGCCAGGGGTCGTCTGTGAAGCTGGCGGAGTTGTGGCGGCGGCTCCCCAGGCCGGCGAGCCTGGCTCGGCTGGGACAAGTATTTGGTGCGCTGGCCAGAGTTTTGACGAATTATTAAGCCAGCTGTGTCCCAAATTTCACTGCGGGCCGGGTCATTGTCGGCTATATTGTGGGTTCGCGGCCAGGGTCGGTCGCTGGGGGTTGGCGGTGTTTAAGTCCTCTGCCTGGGTGCTTGCTGGAGCCGTCCTTGCGACGGCTGGGCTCGCGCATGCGCAAGAGGCCCCGTCCGCCGCCGAGATTAACGCCACGCGGGCAGCTATGCCCTGGTACCAACGTTTTACTACCTCGGCCGGCCTGACGGAGACAATCACAGGCGTGCGCGAAAATGACCGCGTACTGCCGCGGGCCTGGGCGCTGAACCAGCGCTGGGGCGTCACTGTGGATGTGACGGAGCCGGTGCGAGTCGAGCACAGCCTCGAAGGCGTGCGCCGTCAGCAGACTGCGGTCGGGGCCTATTATCAATTTACGCCGAGCGCCCGGGTCGGGGCTGAGGTCCGGGTGGAAAACACCGACCCAGCGGTTGTGGCGCTGCGGCCCGACGCCCAAGAGCTCGACGCGACGGCGGGCGTCCGTATTGAATCGGCGTTCCGCTTCTAAGCGTTCGCCAATCCGTCCACGCATGCCAGACCCGAAAACCCGCGCTGCGCGAACATGCGCGCGTTTTGGGCGTTGACGCCGCCCAGCGCAATCACGGGAAGTTTGGCCGCGCGCGCCCAGCGCGAGGCGCGAAACAAACCGAGCGGCGCGCCGGAAGCGGGGCTGCGTGACGCCAGCACGGGGCTCAGCACCGCGGCGTCCATTCCAAGCTCCGCCGCGCGCGCAAGCGCCTCGGGGGAGTGCGCAGCCATCGTTTGTAAGCCGCCGCCCAGACGCCGCCGCGCCCGCGCTTCGGGCCAATGGACGCCATCTGCGCCCACGCGTCGGGCTAGCGCAGGGTCATCGGCAATCAGCAATTTTAGTCCTCGCCGCTTGCAGAGCAGCGCCAATGCGCGCGCGGTCGAATGGCGGCTAGGCGCGCCGAAATGGCGATAGACTATTGCGGTTCCGCGCGGCAACCGCCGCCCAAGGGAGACCGGATCGGGCGTTCGCGCGGGATCTGTAAAGAAGTACAAGGACGGAAGCGCTGGCGTGCCGGCGGCGCGATTGAGCCGCCGCGCCTCTCTAGCTAGCACCAGGGCCGGACGCATGAGCGATTTATCCCCCATCGACGCCGCTGCGGCGCGCAGCGCGATCCTTGACCGGATCGGCGTAGCGGAAAAAACGGCTGGCCGGCGCCCCGGATCGACTTCTCTCGTGGCGATATCCAAGCAACAATCCGACGTGCGCGTCCAGGCCATGCTCGCTGCTGGACACAGACTCTTCGGCGAAAACCGCGTGCAGGAAGCGATTGAGCGTTGGGGCGACCGCAGCCTTCGCTTTGCCGATTTGCGTCTCCGGCTGGTAGGGCCGCTCCAGACGAACAAGGCGGAAGACGCGGTCCGATGTTTCGACGCGATTGACGTGCTCGATCGCGACAAGCTAGCCCGCGCCCTGGCGGAAGCAACGTTGAAGCTTGGGAGGTGCCCCGACGTCCTGGTCCAGGTGAACACGGGCGAAGAGGCGCAAAAATCCGGCGTCGCGCCAAACGCGGCGGACGCCTTCATCAAGGCCGCTCGCGACGAGTATGGCCTGCCGATCCGGGGCCTGATGTGCATCCCGCCGGCGGCGGAGCCGCCGGCAATGCATTTCGCGCTCCTCGCCAAGATCGCTGCACGTAATGGATTGGCTGAACTCAGCATGGGCATGAGCGACGATTTCGAAACAGCGATCCGGTTTGGCGCTACTCTTGTGCGGGTGGGCAGCGCGCTGTTTGGCGCGCGGGACGCCCGGCCATGATCCTCCGGGTTGCAAAAGCGTGAAATACATTGGTCATTGCATAGGCTGCTAGATTACGATCCCTTTCAGGCGGGCCATGACCACACGTGACGCAACCATCCTCATCATCGACGACGACGCCGATCTGCGTGAGGCGTTGGCCGAGCAATTCGATCTCGAAGAGGGGTTCGTGGGGCTTGGCGCGGCCACCGCCGCGGAGGGCTTGGAGCTCGCCGCCGACGGGCGCGCCGCCGCCATCGTCCTCGATGTCAGCTTGCCGGATATGGACGGGTTCGAGGCGTGCCGGCGGCTGCGGGCTGCGGGCGTTAGGGCGCCAATCATCTTGCTGACCGGGGCGGCGCAAGAGGAGGAGCACCAAGTCCGGGGCCTCGACGCCGGGGCCAACGATTACGTGCTGAAGCCGTTCAAGTTTTCCGTGTTGCTGGCGCGTATACGCGCGCACCTGCGCAGCCACGAAGCCAGTGAAGACGCGGTGTTTCGCATTGGGCCCTACAATTTCCGTCCCTCGATGCGCCTCCTGGTGGATATGGCGCAGAAGAAGATACGCCTCACCGACAAGGAAACCTCAATCCTGCGCTACCTTTATCGCTCAGGCGAAAAACCGGTGGGGCGTGAGGAATTGCTTCGCGAAGTGTGGGGCTACAATTCCAACGTGACGACGCACACGCTGGAAACGCACGTCTATCGCCTGCGCCAAAAAATTGAACCCGACGCGCAAAGTCCAAAATTGCTGATCACCGAAACCGGCGGCTATCGGCTTCAGCTCTAGGGATTCTGCTTTGCTTCAAGCGAGGATTCCAACTTTCCGCCTTGGCTTTTGCGCCATTTGGGCCCATGTACTTCTTGTCGATCCTGGTTGCGTCACGCTTGGTCCCTCGCTTTCGCGCCGGATTGCCTACCGTTTTCCACCGCTTTCGACGCCATCCTGGCGCCTGCTCGGAGGTGGTTTCGGCGTCGGGATCGGCCTGCGGCTGTCGGTGCCGTAAAATGGGCCGCGATGCGGCGATTAATCTGAAAGCCGAGTGAGGCAAGACATGTCCGTGGAAGACAACATTCCGAACCTGACCGACAAGGAATTGGAGAATTTGCACGCCAACGCCGTGCGGCTCGTCGAAGCCGGCAGCGTTCAGCAGCGCGCGCAGGCGGAAACGTTACTTCCTTTGCTGGGTGCAGCGCTGGAGGAGCGGCGCGCCGCCAAGGCCAGCGCATTGCAGGACAAACGTAAGATCGCCACCCAAAAGCGGGCGCAAACCACGAAGGCCGCGAAAGCCAAGGCGAGCGCCGGCTGAGTCACGCGCCAGCTAAGAAGGCAGCGCGCCGAGCGCGGCGGACAGCCGCTTGGCTCAGCGCGGTTTTTGTTTTGAGGATCACGGTCGCGGCGAATGAGATCGACGTCGCACCGGCGGTCGATTCCGCTTCGGCCCCTTGGGTGTGGCATGAGCGGGGCGGCAGCGCATCCCAGCGAAGCGCTGCGGGTCCGCGCGTAGACGCGCACAAACGCCCAGAATGCAGCCAATCGGCCTGCGGCTCGAACAGTCGCGCCTCCGCTGCATCGACGCCTGAGAGCGCAGAGGCCCCGGCGAACGCCGCAATGGCAATCAGCTTGTTCATGAGCGACTCCTCACCACGAGCATGAGTGTAGGTCGTAAACAATCCTCAAAACGAACACGCGATTGAAAGCACGAGGCCAGGATCGCCGCGCTCATCGTCGATGTCGGTGTCGACGTAGGTGAGGCCAACATCGACGCCGTGCAGGTCTGCGACAACGCCAAGCGACCAATCCATTCTCGTGTCCTCGATCGCAAGATGGCCATCCGATCGCCCGACGCTGCCGCTGACCGTGACCGGCGCGCCGGCCAATCGTCCGATCGGCGTCCTCGCGCGCAATCCAACATAGATGTTGTCCTCATTGTCTAGATTTGCTTGCTCCCACGCATAATTGACCGAAAGCGTCGCATCGATAGGTCCGATACTGTGGGAGACACTGGCTTGCACCATGCCGAAATTGGAATCGTCGGCGCCGGGAAACACGAGCGCGATGGCGCCGAAGCTCACGTCTGTCTCGCCGATGGCGAAGGATTTCGACACATAGAGGCTAAGGTCGAGGTCCGCGTCCTTGTTCGGGTCGGTTGTGCTGGCGCGCACCCCGGCGCTCCAGCCCCCCGGGGCGTCAAGCGCGAGATGCCCTTGGATCGCTGGCTTGTGCCCCGTCTTGGTCGTTCCCGCGCGCCGGTAATCTGAGACGAGCGTCAAGCTGCCCGAGAACTCCCAGCTCTCGAAAAAACTAGCCGGCGATTGGGCAAGGCCTAGCGCCCTCGCGTCGGGCGCTGCAAACGCCGCATCGTTGGCCGCGAATGGCACCATGAATTCGTTCCCGCCCCTAAAGGCGAGAGTATCTCACGGCAGATTTTATTGCCAGGAGTTCACGTAGAGGCAGGCCGCGCGCGAGCTGGCGCTGGACTTCAGCCATGAATTAGGCATTGCCTCAAAATTATTCCGCCGCACTAATTCGCGTCGCTTTAGGCCCGCGCGCCGCCGCGAGCTTGGCGGCGCTCGTCCGCGCCGGGCGATCGAGCCGTTCCACCAAGGCGGCGTGTTCTTCCCACAAGGCTTTCGGCAATCGGTCACCGAAGGCCTGGTAATGGGGTGGAATCAACGCCGCTTCTTCGCGCCAGACGTTTTCATCGACGCTGAGTAACGCTTCGATGGTCTCGGGCGAGATCGTCAGCCCGTCCAGATCGATGCCGTCAAACGCTGGCAAC
>JANNFH010000305.1:0-5452 GCA_031379565.1 Alphaproteobacteria bacterium | reverse complement strand
GCGAGCCGAAATCCATGCTCTCGGCGCCGCCGCTCTGCGCCGCTCCGCGCGCCGCCTGCTGGTAGGCCCGTGCGGCCGAGACTGGGTCGATGGCCATTTATCTATCTCCGCAAAGCGTTTTCAGGCGAAGTGTGAAGCGGTTCGCCGTTGAAAACGCGACATCAAAAACTTGCGTCATCTACGCAAGAGGTCAAGCGCGCGCGTCGTCATGCCGCGCGCCGCTTCGATCATGTTCAAATTGGCTTCGTAGGCGCGGGTGGCGTCACGCAAATCCATCATTTCGACTAGCGGATCGACGTTCGGAAGCTGCACGTAGCCGTCGGCGTCGGCCGCCGGATGGCTCGGATTAAACTCACGCCGAAACGCGGTCATGTCGCTGGCCGCGCCGGTCACGCGCACGCCTTCGGCGCCCGAAGAGAGCGTGGTGCTTTCCAGCAAGGGTATACGCCGGCGAAACGGTTCTTCGTTCGGATTGGCCCCGGTGGAATTGGCGTTGGCGACGTTCTCCGCCGCCAGGCGCATGCGCACGGTCTGCGCGCGCATGCCCGAGGCGGCGGCTGAAATCGCGGCTTGGATGTCGCTCATCTATCTCACCGTCCTAATCTCATCGCCCCGGCGCCCGCACAGCCATGCGCACGAGTTGGAGGCCCTTTTGGTAGAGCGCGATGCCGGTCTCGAACTGCATCCGCGTCTCTGAGGCCCGCGCCATTTCATCTTCCAAGACAACCGCGTTGCCATCGATGGTCGTTTCGGAATCGTTTCGGGTGACGATTTGCGCCGCGCCGCCCCCGCCATGGGCGCCCATGTGCGCTGGGTTGGTGCGGGTCATGGTGAGCCCGCCCGATTCTCTCGACGCCACCATGTGCTCGAATGCGGAAGTATCGAGATCGCGTGGTCGGTAGCCCGGCGTGGAGGCGTTGGCGATGTTCTCGGAAATCAGCCGCTGCCGCTGGCTCAATTGATCAAGCCGCGTGCGCAAGAGGCCGAAAAAAGGGGTGTTGGCGAGATCCAAGGTTTTCGACTCTCAAGTTCCGGCTTTGGGGCGACTCGGACGCTGCAGATTTTGCCTATCGGATCAGCGTTGTATTAAGCGATGCTTAACTAAGGCCCCCAAAATTAACCCCTCGTTTACCAAACCGCCTCAGGCCCGAAACTGGGCTCCAGAACGGAGGCGGCCTTGGATTTTCTGGATTGGGCGCGGGCGGTTTTCGCGCTTGTCGCCACGTTGGCGCTGATCGGCCTCGCCGCTTATGCGGCGCGCCGGTTCGGCATGTTGCAGGCGAGCCCGCGGAGCGCTGCGCGGCGGCTGAAAGTCTCGGAAAGCCTGATGCTCGATCCGCGCCGGCGACTTGTTGTCGTCCGTTTTGATGATCGCGAACATCTCCTGTTGCTGTCGCCGTCGGGCGATTGCGTTGTTGCTGACGTCGCGACGAAAAAGATATCGTCGCCATGAAGCGCGCCTTGCCTTTCGCCATTGTTGTTTGCCTTGCGCTCTTGGGGGCGGGGGACGCGTTCGCGCAGAATGCCGAGCCTGCGCTCAGCCTAAATCTGGGCACGGGCGATGGGCTCACGGCGCGGGTGCTACAACTCACAGCGCTGATCACCGTGCTCTCGCTGGCGCCGTCGATTTTGATCATGACCACCAGCTTCGTGCGCATTATTGTTGTGCTTTCGCTACTGCGGACGGCGATCGGCTTGCAGCAGGCGCCGCCGAACGTGGTGATTGTGTCGCTATCGCTCTTTCTCACCGCCTTCGTCATGCAGCCGGTATGGAACGAAGCCTACGACATGGGTATCGGCCCGGTGATGCGCGAGGAAATGCCGCTGGATGAAGCATTTCCGCGTATCGCCGAGCCGTTGAAGGTGTTTATGGCGGCGCATACGCGCGAGGCCGATCTGGCGCTCTTCATCGATATGGCCGAGCTTGAACAGCCGCCTGAGAGCGCAGCCGATACGCCGCTGCGCATTCTCGCCCCCGCGTTCATGATTTCCGAACTCAGGCGCGCGTTCGAGATCGGCTTCATGTTGTTCGTGCCATTCTTGATTATCGATTTGGTGGTCTCATCGCTGCTGATGAGCATGGGCATGATGATGGTGCCGCCAATTACGATCAGCCTGCCGTTCAAATTGATTTTCTTCGTGTTGGTAGATGGCTGGCGCTTGGTGGCGGGCAGTCTAATTCAAAGCTTTGCCGCCGGTACGCCGCCTGGCGGCTAGGACGTTTTGGCGTGCGCTCAACGTTTAACGCCAGACCGCCCTCAGCCCGGGGTTTTGACGATACGGGGCGCCGCCCCTTTGCCAATCGGTAGGGCATGCGAGGCCGCGCGGAAACCAAGCATTAACCATGAGCGGCGCTCTTTCGGCGCGGGGCCGGCAGAAATTGCCGGGCTGAGGCAGGAGCAGCGATGAACGGCGCGGAAGTCCTCGATCTCGGCCGCGAGGCGATCTGGGTCACGGTGCTGGTGGCGGCGGGACCGATGCTAGTGGGCCTCGTTGTCGGCCTCGTGGTTTCGGTGCTGCAGACGCTGACGCAGATCCAGGAGCAGACGCTGGTCTTCATCCCGAAGATTTTGTCGATCTTCTTCGCCATCCTTTTGTTCCTGCCGATCATGGGCGGCTTGCTCGGCAGTTTTATGAGTGACGTGTTCGAGCGGATCGCGGCCTTTTGATATGAACCTCACGCTGTACGGCGTCGATATCTGGAGTACGTCGCTGGTGTTCGCGCGTGTCGGCGCAATGGTGATGCTGCTGCCGGGCTTCGGCGAGCCAGCGATTCCGCCGCGCATTCGCTTGGGCTTTGCGCTGATGTTGGCGGTCGCTTTGGCGCCGGCGGTTTCTGTTCACGCGCCTGCGCCGGCCGACACCGCGTTGGGCATGGCCGGGCAGGTGATGAGCGAGACGCTGATCGGAATCATGCTCGGGGGGGCGGCGCGCGTGGTGGTCTCGGCGCTGGCGACCGCGGGGCAGGCAATTGGTTTGGAGATGGGGCTCTCATTCGCGCAGACGGCCGATCCCACCATGACCGGTTCGGGGCAATTGCTGGCGGTGTTTCTGGGCCTGATGGGTATTGCGCTTATCTTCGCCACCGGCCTGCACCACATGTTCCTGCTCGGTGTTGCGGGCTCCTACGACGTGATCGCGCCGGGATCGCCGCCGCCCGTCGGTGATGCTGCGCAACTCGCGCTCGATGCGACGGCGCGCTCCTTCCTGGTTGGGTTTCAGATTGCGACGCCCCTGATTGCGGCGGGATTGATCTTTCGCCTTGGCCTTGGCGTGTTGTCGCGGTTGATTCCACAAATCCAGGTGTTCTTCGTGGCGCTGCCGCTGCAAATGCTCGGCGGCTTTATCGTGCTTGCGCTTGGCCTATCGACTGGCATGCTGGTCTGGCTCGACTCTCTACAATCTTACGCGCTGTGGCTGAGATAGCCGATGGCGGAAGGCGCGGACGACGACGACAAAACCGAAGAGCCAACCCAGCGAAAACTCGAACAGGCGCGCGAGAAGGGCGACATCATCTATTCGGCCGAGGTGAGCGCAGCGCTTTCCTTGATCGCGGCGACAGCGGTGGTTGCGTTCATGAGCGGACCAATCGCGAAATCGTTGGCTGAGGGCTTCATTGGCTTTATCGCCATGCCGGACCAGTTTTCCGCCGACCCCGGATCGCTGCGCGCCATCGCTTTCGCTGTCGTCATCAAGATGTTCGCGGCGTTCGGCCTGGCTTCGCTGGCGCTTGCCGGCGCCGGGCTTGCAGCGCGTTATCTGCAAGATCGCCCGACATTCAACGCCGAGCGGCTTTCGCCCAGCATCGACAAGCTCGATCCGACCAAGGGCTTCAAACGCGTGTTCGGCAAGGCGGCTGTGTCGGCGTTTTTGAAAGCGCTGGCGAAGCTGGCGGTGGTCGGCGCAGCCATGGCCTGGGCGCTGTGGCCGCGCGACGCCTCGATCGAACGCGCGCCAATGATGGATGTGCACGCGCTGCTTCCTTACGTGCGCGACCGCGCGGTCTCGATGATGATCGCGCTGGCGAGCGCAGCCGCGCTGATGGCGGCGGTGGACTATATGTTCACGCGCCAATCCTACATGAAAAAGCAGCGCATGAGCCGGCGCGAACTCAAGGAGGAGATGCGCCAGAGCGACGGCGATCCGCTGGTGAAGGCCAAGCTGCGGCAAATCCGTCACGAACGCTCGAAGCGGCGCATGTTGGCGTCGGTGCCGAAGGCCAGCGTCGTGATCACTAACCCGACCCACTACGCTATCGCGCTGCGCTACGAGCCGGGCGAAACCCCGGCGCCAATTTGCCTAGCCAAGGGTGTCGATGCGGTGGCGCAACGGATTCGCGAAGTTGCCGAGGAAAACGACATACCCATTGTGGAAAACCCGCCGCTGGCGCGGGCTTTGTTCGCGACGGCCGACCTCGATCAGCCGATTCCCCGGGAACAATACGAAGCGGTGGCGAAGATTATCGGCGTGGTGATGCGGCTGGCGGGCCGCAGGCGCCGGCGAAGCGCCCTCTAATGCGGCCGCGAACGTGCTCCCCGAGCCGAATCGAGGTCAATAGAGTTGTTAGGCGCGCCAAATGACCGATTCCGTGGAAATCCCCCCGCACCGACCAGGTGGCCGGCTCGACCCGTTGCAGATTGCATTCTGGGTTGCGGTCGTCGTTGGCCTTGGTGCAGCCGGCGTGGCGATCACCGCGGGACCAGCGGTTGGGCAAGCGGGCGCTATTCTTCTGATCCTGCTCGTGGCCGCGGGCATGGTGTTGTTCTTCTGGATGTCGCGCGGCGCGGGGCGCGCGCATGGCGCCTTTCCAGAGCGCGGCGCGCTCGAAGCGGCGGCGATGCAATCGCACCGCGGTGAATTCATGGTCGTCGATGCGCTCGACGAGGCAGCGCTGGTTACAGACCGCAATCTTTCGCCGCTTGCGGCTAACGGCGCTTATCTGTTGATCGCGGAATCCGCGGGTGTGCTCGGCGAAAGCGATCGTCCGCCGATGCTGAGCCGGTTGTTCGGCGCCGACCCTATGCTGTCGGCGCCGATGTTTCGCTTGTCGAAGGCGGCGGGGCAGGGCCAAGCGCGGCGCGAGGAATTGCCGGCGACCACGCTGTCGGACAAAGCCATCCGCTACGAGGCCAGCGTCGGCCCGATGTCGGGCGGACGGGTGCTCTGGCGCCTCCGCGAAATTGGCGCCGCCCACGCCGGCAGCGAAGCGGCGCAGCAATTGTTTCTCGACGACGCGCCGATCGGCTTCTTCGCCGCGCGCGCCGATGGCGCGATCATTTACATGAACCGGGCGCTGCGCGCCGTGCTGGGCGTCGGCGACGATCCAGCCAAGCTGCGCGTCAAGGACATCATGAAAGAAGATGTCTCGCGCCTGGTGCGCCGCGATCGCCGCGGCTTTGGACCGAGCCGCGCGCGCATCACGCTGCGCGCGCAGGACGGCGCCGAGGCGCAT
>JANNFH010000268.1:0-36359 GCA_031379565.1 Alphaproteobacteria bacterium | reverse complement strand
CGCATTCCAGCGCGCGCAGGAATTCCTTTGGACCGTGCGCTGCCATCTGCATGTGATAGCGGGCCGCGCCGAGGAGCGGCTGAGCTTCAACGTGCAGCCGGAGCTCGCCCGCCGCCTGGGCTATGGCGAACGCCGCAACCAGAGCCAAGGCGAGCGCTTCATGAAGCGCTATTTCCTGGTGGCCAAGCGCGTTGGCGCGCTGACGCGCGTGCTCTGCGCTAAACTTGAGGCCGACCAAGCCAAGCGCGCGCCGAAAGGACTTCAGCGGCTGCTGCCCGGGCCGCGCTCGAAACAACAGGCGCCGGCCCCGGCCGGTTTTTGCGTGGAAAGCGGTCGTCTCAATATCGTAGCGCCTGATACGCTCGACCAGCCGGTCAATCTCATTCGGTTGTTCGCGATAGCGGACGAACTCAGCCTCGACGTGCATCCCGCTGCCTTGGGCGAGGCTGCGCGCCGGCTTAGGCTCATCACGGCGTCAGTGCGGCGCGACCCCGATGCAAACGCCGCTTTCCTCGATCTCGTTGCTTCGCCGCGCCAGCCCGCCGCGGCGCTTGGGCTGATGAACGAAGCCGGCGTGCTGGGGCGCTTCCTCCCGGAATTTGGCCGCATCGTCGCGCAGATGCAGTTCAACATGTATCATCATTTCACTGTGGATGAGCACACGCTGCGCGGCATTGAGATCATTTCCGAAATCGAGAAAGGCCGGCACAAAGCAGAACATCCCTTGGCGACGTTGATCTTCCCGAAAATCATCAACCGCCGCGCGCTTTATCTCGCCATGCTGCTGCACGACACCGGCAAAGGCGACGGCGATCAGCAGATCGAGGGGGAAAAATCCGCGCGCTGCGCATGCGAGCGGCTCGGCGTGCCGGCGGAGGAGGCGGATCTGGTCGCCTGGCTTGTGCGCCATCACCTGATGATGAGCGACACCGCCCAAAAGCGGGACCTCAGCGATCCGCGCACGATTGCGCAATTCGCCAAGCAAGTCGGATCGTTGGAAAAGCTGCGCTTGCTGCTGGTGTTGACCGTGGCTGATATTCGCGCCGTAGGGCCCGCGCTTTGGAACGATTGGAAGGGCCAATTGCTGCGCGAATTGTACCGCTTCACGGAAGCGGCGTTTCACGGTGGGCGCTCTGACGAGGAGAGCGTGCGCCAGCAATTGGCCGCAAGCGCCCATGAAGCCAAGCAAGCTGTACTTCATCATTTGGGCCACCCGCAGGATTGCGCCTGGATCGAGGCGCTGGAGGACGGGTACTGGCTCAGCCACGATCGCGGCGCTCTGATTTGGCATGCCGAAGAGATCATGAATGCGCGCCGAAACCGCGCCATACCGCACGCGGCGGCGCGGCACCGGGTTCAGCAGGGCGTCACGGAAATCCTGATTTACGCGGGCGATAGGCCAGGCCTGTTCGCGAGCCTCGCATCGGCGATCTCCGCCAGTGGCGCCGACATCGCCGATGCGCGCATTCACACAACCAGGGACGGCGCGGCGTTCGACGTATTCTCGGTGCAAACCACTAACCACAAGCCGTTTGGATTGACCGATCCGCATATGCTTGACTCGATGCTGGCGCGTTTGCACCGCGCCGCGATCGAAGATCACGCGCCGCCGCCGCCGCAACCCCCGCCGCGCCGGACCGCGGCGTTCCGAATCGAACCTTGGGTGCGCATCGACAACGACCTGTCGCCAGACGCCACAATCATCGAGGCGTCGGGGCGCGATCGGCCGGGCCTACTGGCCGAACTCGCGCGCGTCCTGGCGGAGGCCAAGGTCACCATCGTCACCGCGCACCTCGATCCTTATGGCGAACGGGTGTCGGACGTTTTCTATGTGCAGGAAGAGGGAGGCGGGCAGATTACGCGCCCACGCCGCGTGGCGGCGCTATCCAGCAAGCTTGAAATCGTGCTCCGCGCCGCCGAGCCGCCGGCCGACGCGGCCAAACCAGCATTGACGGTGGCGCGCGCGTCAACCGCGCGCTAGGAAGCGCTGCCGCCTGGGGAATCGATGAGTCTCGTCCGCAACACCGCAATCATTGGCGGCCTCACCTTGATTTCGCGGCTGCTTGGCTTTGCCCGCGATTTGATCTTGGCCGCCGCGCTTGGCGCGGGGCCTGTCGCCGACGCGTTCTATGCCGCTTTGCGCTTCCCCAATCTATTCCGGCGTCTGTTCGCCGAGGGCGCCTTTAGTCAAGCGTTCGTGCCAGTCTACGCCAAAACGCTGGCGAGCGAAGGCGAGGCGGAGGCAGACCGTCTCGCGGCGGAAGCCTTGTCGGTGCTGTTGCTGGCGACAGGGATCCTGACGGCGCTCGCCATTTTGGGCATGCATTGGATCAACCGCGTCCTGTTCGTCGGCTACGCTAATGACCCAGCTACCTTCGCGCTGGCGACAGTGCTGACGCAAATCACCATGCCGTATCTGGTGTGTATGACCGCCGCGACGCTGTATTCCGGCGTGCTCAATGCGCGGGGCAAGTTCTTTGTCGCGGCCGCCGCGCCAATTTTGCTAAATCTCTGCCTGCTCGTCGCGGTGTGGCCGGTGCGCGACGATCCCCGCAACGCCGCGTTTGCTGCGGCGGCGGCGGTGACGGTATCGGGATTGCTGCAGGCGATCTGGGTGTGGCTGGGGGCCCGGCGCGCCGGCGCCAGTTCGGGCCTCACCGCGCCGCGCATCACCAGCGGGGTAAAGCGCCTCGTGGCGCTGGCGATTCCGGGCGCCATCGCCGGCGGCGCGTTGCAAATCAATGTTCTGGTGAGCCAGGCGCTGGCTTCGTTCGAGCCGGGGGCGATTACCTACCTCAACGTCGCCGACCGGCTTTATCAGCTGCCGCTTGGACTGATCGGCATCGCCGTCGGCGTGGCGATGTTGCCGAAGCTCGCGCGGCTTGTGCATGAAGGCGATGCGCCGGGCGGGCGTGCCGCACTCGACGAAGCGGTGGCGCTGGCGATGGCGTTCACGCTCCCGGCGGCGGCGGCGCTGCTGGCGATGCCCGCCTATTTGATCGACGGCTTGTTCGCGCGCGGGGCGTTCACGTCGGAAGATGCAAACAATGTCGGACAGGCGCTGTTCCATTACGGCTGGGGCGTGCCGGCGTTCGTGCTGGCGAAAATCTACGCGCCGGCCTTCTTCGCTCGTGAAGATACAAAAGCGCCGATGCGTTATGCGCTCACGTCGATGGCGCTCAATGTCGCGCTGGGCGCCGGGCTCTTCTTTAGCTTCCGCGCCGCCGGCGTGCATGGCTTTCCCGGCCTCGCCATCGCCACCAGCGCGGCGGCTTGGCTCAATGTCGGGCTGATGATCCGCTCGCTGAACCGCCGCGGCGCCTATGCGCCGACGCCTGCGGCCTATGCCCGTCTCGCGCGTATCCTACTCGCGTCCGCGGTGCTGTTTGCGTTGATGTGGACGGCGAATGCAAACCGCGCCGCGTTCGAGACGGCGTTCGGCTCCAAGGAAGCGGCGGTCGCCACGCTCATCCTTGCTGGGGGCACGCTCTATTTCATCGTCGCCTTCCTGGTGCGCGCGGTGACGATCGGCGAAGTACGGGCCGCGTTTCGGCGTGAGCGCGGGCCGGCCGGCGCGGCAGGCGGCTTGCCGCCGGGCCTTGAGGGCTGATAGAAAACGCCGATGGACGTGACCCTGAACGGACGATGGCGGCGCTGACCTCGCACGCTTGATCTGCGCGGGCGCCCGCGCGCCGTTCCCACTCTCTGGAGTCATCCGTCCATGTCCGACGCACCCCCGCCCGCTTATTCAGGCCCGTTGCGTGTCTTTTCCGGCATGCAGCCCACCAACGGGCTGCACCTGGGCAATTATCTCGGCGCGCTCAAAAAATGGGTCGCGTTGCAACACAAATATTCAAGCCTCTATTGTGTTGTCGATCTGCACGCGATCACCGCTGGCCCCGATCCGAGGGAAATCGCGCAGAAGACGCGCGAGGTCGCCGCCGCCTATCTGGCCGCCGGCGTTGATTCCAAGAAGTCGATCATCTTCGCGCAATCGGCAGTGCGTGAGCATGCCGAATTGGCGTGGATATTCGCTTGCGTCGCCCGCATGGGCTGGCTTGAGCGGATGACCCAGTTCAAGGATAAGGCCGGCCAGCATGCCGAGCGCATGTCGGTGGGGCTATTCGCCTATCCCGTGCTGCAGGCCGCCGACATCCTGCTTTACAAAGCCACGCATGTGCCGGTCGGCGAAGATCAGAAGCAGCATCTGGAATTGGCCAGGGACATCGCTCAGAAGTTCAACAATGATTACGAAGCGCCAGGCTTTTTTCCGTTGCCGGCGCCGCTGATCCAGGGCCCAGGCGCGCGCATCATGAGCTTGCGTGATGGCGCCAAGAAGATGTCGAAATCCGATCCATCGGACATGACGCGGATCAATCTCACCGACGATGCCGACGCCATAACGAGCAAAATCAAGAAAGCGACGACGGATTCCAATCCACTCCCTGAAAGCGTGGAGGGTTTGAAGGGACGGCCTGAAGTCGAAAACCTTGTCGGCATTTATGCCGCCGCCTCCGACAGGTTGCCGGCGGAGGTGTTGCGCGAGTTTGGCGGCAAAGGCTTCGGTGCGTTTAAGCCGGCGCTTGCTGATTTGCTTGTGGCGCAGCTTGCGCCAATTGCTTCTGAGATACGCCGGCTGCTGGCCGATCCGGCCGCCATTGACGCCATCTTGCGCGAGGGGGCGGAAGGCGCGCGCGCCATCGCCCAACCGGTGATGGACGACGTGCGTCGTCTCGCGGGCTTCTGGCGCGCTTGAAGCGAGGGGCGGTTTGCGCCAAGCATGCAGACCATGGCTGCGCAATTCGCCTGTCTCGTCATCGCGGATGAAAGCGCGGAATTTCCCGCCGCGCTCACCTACGCCGGCATTGTAGCGCGGGGTGCGGGTTGGCGGCTCGTCATGTTGCGCGTGATTGAGCCTTCGGACCCTGCACCATGGGCGACGATCTCGGAGGAAATACGCCGGCAAGCGCAGGACGCCGCCGAAAGCCTGACCCAACGCTTCGCCGCCGAGATTTGGGCCGAATGCGGCATCAGCGCCGAGCCGGTGCTGCGTGAGGGCGATTTGAAGCCCGAAATGCGCAAACTTCTGGAGGACGATCGCTCGATTAAGCTGGTGGTGCTTGCGGCGGCGCAAGGCCCGGGCGGACCGGGGCCGCTCGTCGCCCAGCTTGGCAAACAGGGCTTAGGCGGGCGCGCCGTCCCGGTGCTGGTGGTGCCCGGATCGTTGAGCCGGGATGAGATTCGCGCTCTGGCGCTCCCCGTAGGCGCCGCCGCCGCCGGCTTGACCGCAGCGGCTGCAACGCCCACCTGAACCCCAGCATGTTCATCCAGACTGAATCCACCCCCAACCCGCGCACGCTCAAATTTCTGCCCGGACGCGACGTGCTCGGCGCCGGCTCGCGAGACTTCGCCGATACTGACGCTGCCGCGTCGTCTCCCCTGGCGCAGATTGTGATGGCGATTGATGGCGTGGAGCGGGTTTATCTTGGCGGCGATTTTCTCACCGTGACCAAGGCGGAGGCTATCGAGTGGCCCCACCTGAAGCCCCACGTGCTTGCCGCGATCATGGATCATTACATTTCGGGTCGCCCGGTGCTCGCGGAGGCAGGCGCCGCTCAAGACGAGCAGGAGGCCGAAATCGCTTATGAGGGCGAGGCCGCTGGCATCGTCAAAGAGATTAAGGCCATCATCGAGGCGCGCGTGCGCCCAGCGGTCGCGCGCGACGGCGGCGACATCACCTTCCATTCCTGGGATCACGAAGGCGGCGTAGTGCGGCTCAACATGCGGGGCGCGTGCGCCGGCTGCCCGTCCTCGGCCCTGACGTTGAAGCAGGGAATCGAAAACATGCTCAAGCATTACGTGCCGGAAGTGAACCGGGTGGAGCAGGTGGTGTGAGCCGTGTGTGCGGCCGCCCATGATCGTGCTTTCTCTGGATACGGCGCTTGACGCATGTTCTGTTTCCTTGGTGCAGGATGGCGAGACCCTCGCCGTGCTCAGCGAGGCTATGTCGCGCGGCCAAGCCGAGCGGCTGGCGCCAATGGCGCGCGAAGCGATGCAGCAAGCAGGCGCTGCGTTCGCTGAGGTTGATCGCATCGCCGTGACGACAGGGCCGGGCTCGTTCACCGGCGTACGCGTCGGCTTGTCGTTTGCGCGTGCGTTGGCGCTGGCGCTGGAAAAGCCGTGCGTAGGCGTCTCTACTCTGGAAGCATTGGCGCTTGAGGCGGGGGAGGGCGGCCTTCGCGGAGCGCTGATTGAAACGCCGGGCGCCGCATACCTTGCTTTGTATGACGACGGCGCCGAGTTGATCGCGCCGCGCGCGATCGAACACGGCGAGCACGCCAGTTTGATCGAGCTATCCGCGATGGGCCGCGCGTTTGCATTGCGCGACCCTGGCGCCGTTCCCAATGTCGAAGCGCTGGCGCGACGCGCCGCACGCCTCGATCCCGCGCGCCACGCGCCGAATCCGCTCTACCTGCGCGCGCCGCACGTCACTTTGCCGAGAGGCGCGCCGTGATCGAAGCAGCGGACGCGGAGGCCGTGGGTGTGTTAGCGCGGCTGCACGCGGCGGCGTTTCCGAAACCATGGAGCGCAGTGGAAATCGCCAAGCTCCTGGACAATTCGGCGGTGTTCGCAATCCTCTCCCGCGAGCCAGAGCCCACTGGGTTCTTAATGGCTTGGGCGGTGGCGGGCGATTCGGAGATCTTAACACTGGCGGTCATTCCCGAAGCGCGGCGTAGAGGTGTTGGCGCCTCACTCGTCGCCGCAGCAGGCGCCGCGGCTTTGGTGCGGGGCGCCGCCAGCATGCATCTGGAGGTCGCGGAAACCAATTTCGCCGCGCGCGCGCTGTACGCCAAACTCGGCTACACGGAAGCTGGCCGACGCGGTGCCTATTATGCTGGAGAAGGCGGTTCGGTTGATGCGCTGGTGCTGAAGCGCGACCTGCCTCGACCGGGGGTTTGAAGGTGACAGCTAGCGCCCGTGCACGCTATCACGGCGCCGAGGTAAAGATGGACCGAATCGAAAAGCTTTGCGTCGAGAAAGGCATGCGCATGACCGAGCAGCGCAGGGTCATCGCGCGCGTCATCTCGGTTAGCCAGGACCACCCGGACGTCGAGGAATTGCATCGGCGCGCCGCCGCTGTCGATGCCGGCATATCCATCGCCACCGTTTACCGCACCGTGCGCCTGTTCGAGGAATCCGGCATTCTGGAACGCCATGATTTTCGCGACGGTCGTTCACGCTATGAAGAGACCCCCGAAACCCACCATGATCATCTTATCGATATGAAGTCCGGCAAAGTGATCGAATTCGTCGACCCCGAGATCGAGCGGCTGCAGCATGAGATCGCGCGTCGCCTTGGCTACAAATTGGTCGATCATCGGCTGGAATTGTACGGCTTGCCCCTCGACGAAAAGGCAAAGCCGGCCAAACGCTAGCGTCCGCGCTGGACGTAAAGCCGCCGTGCGCCTAGATCGAACTTCCCGGGCGCGCGCCCCCAGAGACGGAACATGGCCGACCAAGGACGAAACGAGCCCAAGCGGCTCTTCATCGCGACCTATGGCTGCCAGATGAACGTCTATGATTCCGAGCGCATGCGCGACGTGCTGGCGCCGCTCGGCTACGCGCCAACCGATAAGCCCGACGACGCTGATCTGGTCGTGCTCAACACCTGCCACATCCGCGAGAAGGCGACAGAAAAAGTCTATTCTGAAATCGGCAGGTTGCGGGCGCACAAAGAACGGCGCGCTGCCGAAGGCAAGGGGATGACCATCGCGGTCGCGGGCTGCGTCGCACAGGCGGAAGGCGCGGAGATCATCGCCAGAGCGCCTGAAGTCGATCTGGTCGTCGGGCCGCAAGCGTATCACAGGCTGCCCGAGCTGGTCGCCCGCGCCGCGCGCAAGAGCGGCCAGCGGCTTGCCACCGATTTCACGCCGCAGGAAAAGTTTGACGCTTTGCCCGCGCGCGCGCCGGATGGCGTCACGGCTTTCGTGTCGATCCAGGAAGGTTGCGACAAATTCTGCACCTTCTGCGTCGTGCCCTATACGCGCGGCGCGGAATATTCTCGGCCGCTGAAGGACGTGCTGGCCGAGGCGCAGGCGCTTGCCAGCCAAGGCGTGCGCGAACTGACCCTGCTCGGGCAAAACGTCAACGCCTATCATGGCGAAGGCGCACGCGGGGCGGCGCGTTTTGCCGATCTGCTGCGCGCCTTGGCTCAAATCAGCGGTATCGCCCGGCTGCGCTACATGACCTCACACCCCGCTGAGATGAGCGACGATCTGATCGCGCTGCACGGTGAAGAGCCCAAGCTCATGCCGTTCCTGCATTTGCCGGTGCAATCAGGGTCGGACCGGGTGCTGAAGGCGATGAACCGGAAGCACGACGGCGCCTTCTATCGCGATGTGGTGGCGCGTTTGCGGGCGGCTCGGCCAGACATCGCGCTGTCATCTGATTTCATCGCCGGTTTTCCAGGCGAGACCGAAACAGATTTCGAAGCGACGCTTCAATTGGTCCGCGATGTCGGCTTTGCGGCGGCGTATTCGTTCAAATATTCGCCGCGTCCTGGAACGCCAGCGGCGTCGATGCCCGGGCAGGTCGATGAGGCCGTGAAGACGGAGCGCCTGACGCGGTTGCTGGCGCTCCTGTCCGATCAGCAGGCCGCGTTCAATCGCGCGCAAGTGGGGCGTGTCTTGCCCATTCTCGTCGCCGGCGCTGGCCGCAAGCAGGGCCAGAAGCAAGGAAGGTCGCCTTATTTGCAAGGCGTGCATTTCATGGATGACCAGACCCGCGCGGGCGAGATCGTTGATGTGCGCATCCAAGCGGCGGCGCAAAACTCGCTGACCGGCGCCCGCGCGCTGTGCGCGGCGGAGGTCGCATGAGCAACGCGCGCCGCGACGGCGAAATCGAACGCGTCATCAAGCTCGCCGACAGCGGCGCCGCGCAGGCGATTTTTGGCCCGCTGCACCGCCACCTCGCCCATATCCAAGAGGTGTTTCGCGATCCGAGCGCGCCGAGGGGGGCGCCAGCCTACCGGCTGACCCTCGACGCCCAGGGAGACCAGCTGACCGTCCGCGCGCGCGCCGGCGGCGTTGCCGATGTCGAGCGCGTGCAGCGCATCGTTGATGCATTGGCCGATCTGCTGCGGCGCAAAGGACGCATTCGCGAGGGCGACGTGCTGGCGGCAATCTCGTTTTCGGAAGGCGCGAATGATTCCGGCGCGCCGTTGACGTTGCTTGGCGGCTTGACGTTGCGCACGCCGCGGCAAGTGCATTACGTCGAAGCGCTGCGCGACGAGAATTTCAATCTCGTTTTTGGCGTCGGCCCGGCGGGCACGGGCAAGACTTTCCTTGCCGTCGCCGCCGCCGTTGAAGCGCTGAAGCAAGAGCGGTTCGATCGCATTATCGTCACGCGCCCCGCGGTGGAGGCGGGCGAGAAGCTGGGCTACCTGCCTGGCGATCTGGCCGAGAAGGTCGATCCCTATTTGCAGCCGATCTGGGACGCTTTCCGCAGCCAGATGAGCGAAAACGATCTCAAAGCGCGCCGCGAGCGCAAGCAGATCGAGGTCGCACCGCTCGCTTTCATGCGCGGGCGCACGCTGACGAACGCCTTCGTCATTGTCGATGAAGCGCAAAACGCCACAATCCTGCAGATGAAGATGGTGCTGACGCGTCTGGGCGAAGGCTCGCGCATGGTCGTCACCGGCGATCCCTCGCAGATCGATCTGGTGCGAATTGATCAATCCGGACTGGCGCATGCGGTGACAATTTTGGAAGATTTGCCCGGCGTCGAAATCATCCGCTTTGCTTCTCAGGACGTGGTGCGCCACCGCTTGGTCGCGCACATCATCGAAGCCTATCATCGCGACGAGGGCGGGCGTGGCTGAAGATCTCGAGGTCGATATTCTAGCCGGAAGCCCAATGTGGCGCGGGCATGAGGAGGGCCTTGCCCACGCGCTTGCGGCGGCTGCCCGGCATGAAGAAAAAAAAGGGGTCGTCTCGCTGCTTTTGGGCGATGATTCGGCGGTGTCGGCGCTGAACAAGCAATGGCGCGGCAAGGAGGGGCCCACCAACGTGCTGTCGTTTCCGGCCCCGCGGATCGATCCGGAATTCCTGGGTGATATCGCTCTGGCGGCGGAAACCATTGCCGCGGAGGCTGAATTTCAAGGTAAACGATTTGAACACCACGCCGCTCATCTGGCGGTGCACGGCTTTCTCCACCTTTTGGGCTATGATCACGAAAAGCCGGACGAGGCCGAGGCGATGGAGCTGCGCGAGCGGGCCATTCTCGCCTCTTTGGGGATAGATGATCCCTATGCCTGAAGCGGGCCAGAGGAGTGCGACACGGCAATTATGAACGACCTGCCAGAAGAAGGTGAGCCCCCATCTCGAAAACGCTCGGGCTGGTTCAAGCGTGTCACGCGCCGTTTGATCAAGCCGAGCGAGGGTGCGGCTGCCGATGTCGTCGAGGAAGCGCTCCGGGTGAGCGAGGAAAGCGGCGAATTGCTGCAAGGCGCGCACAAGGACATGATCCTGCGCGCCGCCCGATTCGATCGGCTCAGGGTCGCTGATGTGATGCGGCCGCGCGCGGATATTGTCGGCATCGAAGTTTCCGCATCGCTTGCCGAAGCCGCGCGCCTGTTCGCCGACAGCCAGCACTCGCGCATACCGGTGTACGGCGAGACGCTCGATGATCCGCAAGGTTTTGTGCACGTGCGAGACGTGATGGCCCTGATCGCGCCCAATGAATCAGGGGAGGGGCGGGCCAAGTTTTCAGATCGCTCGTTGGCGCGCATCAAGCGCGAAATCCTGTTCGTGCCGCCATCCATGACGCTCTCGACGCTGTTCTTGAAGATGCAATCGAGCCGCATTCATCTAGCTCTGGTTGTCGATGAATACGGCGGCACCGATGGCCTGGTTTCGATGGAAGATCTGGTCGAGCAGATTGTCGGCGACATCGACGATGAACACGACGTCGATTCAACTTTGATTCAAGAGCGCCCCGCCGGCGCACTCGAGGCCGATGGCCGCGCTGACATCGAAAAACTCCAGGATATGCTCGGTGTCAGCTTGGCGCTCCCCGAGCACGAGGATGAATTCGATACGGTGGCGGGGCTCGCCGTCGCGCTGGCTGGCCGCTTGCCTCAGCGCGGCGAAATCCTGCGCCATCCAGCCGGTTTCGACGTCGAAATTATCGACGCCGACCCGCGGCGCGTTAAGCGCGTGCGGATCAAGCGCGCGGCTGACGCGCCAAAGCCGTCAGCCGAGGTTATCGCTGCGTCACGTGTCGAAAAGGCGCGCGCGCGAAAAGCTTGATTGTTGACGCGGCGCACAGAGGGCTGTCCAAACCGATGAGATGCCGGGCGCGATGATAGGAGCTCTCAATTGAACGCAGCTCAGGCTGATCCAGCCTCATCGCGCATTCAGATATGGCTCGAGGCGAGGACGCGATGGCAGCGCCGCGGTCTGGCGCTACTGGCTGGCGGGCTGGCCACGCTTGGGCATGCGCCGTTCCAGGCGGCGCCGGCGTATATTTTGGCCATTGTCGCGCTGGTTTGGCTGTTGGACGTGGCGGCTGCGCAGCCCAAGCGCGCCGCCTCGGCATTTGCGGTCGGTTGGTGGTTTGGGCTCGGCCATTTGGCGACGGGGCTCTATTGGATCAGCTCGGCCTTCAATGTGGACAGCGCCGCTTGGGGGCCGCTTTGGGGCGTGCCGGCGACGCTCGCTTTGGCC
Organism: Alphaproteobacteria bacterium; assembly: GCA_031379565.1. Classification (GTDB taxonomy): domain Bacteria; phylum Pseudomonadota; class Alphaproteobacteria; order Caulobacterales; family Aquidulcibacteraceae; genus Vitreimonas. Next base: position 24,633 of record JANNFH010000268.1, on the reverse strand, counting down.
GGCGGATTGGCGCTGTTTTGGGGCGCGGGCTGCGCGCTGGCGGCCCTGTTCTGGACGCGCGATATGCGCCGCGTTCCCGTGTTTGCGGTCGCGCTGTTCGCCTCCGAATGGCTGCGCGGGCATTTGTTCGGCGGACTGCCCTGGCTGTTGCCGGGCTACGTGTGGACGCCCGGAGAACCTATCTCGCAACTGGCCTCTGTGGTCGGCATTTACGGTTTGTCACTGATCACGTTGTTGGTCGCGGCGGCGCCGGCGACAATAGCTGACGGGCAGTCTTCCGCGGGCCGGCGTTTCGCGCCCACCCTGGCATTTGCGCTCATCGCCGGCATGGCGTGGGGGTGGGGGGCGCAGCGCCTTGCCGCGGCGCCGGTCGATCCGCCGGGTGCTCAGCCGGTTGTGCGCGTCACCGATTCTGGCCTGAGCCAGGCGGCCAAGTGGCGCTATGCGCCGGACCAGGAATGGCGCGTCTTGGCGCGTTACCTTGAAGCGAGCGGCGCGCCTGAGGACAGCCGCGCCTCGATCGTGGTGTGGCCAGAAGGCGCCATACCGACGCTCAATTTCTTCATGCTCGACAATCCGGAATTTCTCGCCGCCATTGGCCGCGGGCTGGGCGACCGGGCGCTGATCACGGGGCTCTCGCGCTGCGAGCCCAAGCCCTTGTGCGACGCTTTCATGCGGGGGCAGGGTGATCCCAACGCTTTGCGGCTCTTCAATTCCGCAACCGTCATTGACGGCGTTGGCGGGCAGGCCCGGCTTAGCCAACAGGTTTACGACAAGCACCGGCTGGTGCCGTTTGGAGAATTCATCCCGCTTTGGTCGCTGATCAGCCGCCTCAACATCGCGCCGCTGCAACGCATTGGCGCGGGCTTTGAGGCCGGCGCGCCGCCGACGCGTCTGGTGGTGCCGGAGGCGGCGCCGGCGATCGTGCTAATCTGTTACGAAGCCATCTTTCCCGGCATGGTTCCACGCGGCGCCGACCGTCCTGGCTGGATTGTTAGCCTCACCAATGACGCATGGTTCGGCGATGGCACGGGCCCGTGGCAGCACTACGCGATGGCGCGCTACCGCTCGATAGAAGAGGGCCTGCCCATGGCGCGGGCGGCCTCTGGGGGGATTTCGGCGATTGTTGATTCGTTTGGCCGCGCCGTGCGCTCCACCCATAGGAGCGGAGGCTACGCGGAGGCTCAATTGCCGCACGCTTTAGGCGAAACCCCGTTTGCGGCGTGGGGTTTCTTGCTATTACCTAGCCTTGTAATTGCAGTTACCGGGCTACGATTTTGGCCGGCCGGAAGCTTCGGCAGGGGTTTCAGATCATGAATGATGAGCGGTCAGCCAACGCGGTTGACAGACGTTTGGGGCAGCGCGTCCGCACGCGGCGGCTCGAAATCGGTTTGAGCCAGGAGAAGCTCGCCGAACTGCTTGGGGTCACTTTCCAGCAGGTGCAAAAATACGAGAAGGGCGTGAACAGGATGGCGGCCAGCCGCCTGTTCGCCATTTCCGCGGCCCTGGAAATGCCGATCGCGCGCTTTTTTGACGGCATATCGCAAGCCCGCGCTGGTGGCGTCGCGGAAGCCGAGGACGACTTCATCCATGATGCGTTGGCGACGCCGGAGGGCGCTCAGCTGATGACGCTGTTCGCGTCGATCAAGAACGCCAAGGTGCGTCGCCGGGTGATTGATCTGGTGAGGGCGCTGACCGAGGAAGCCGAGCCGGCGGGCCGCCGTTGAATAAGACGCGATTGCGTCCGCCGGCCTGAAAACCTAAGACCACGGCTGTTTTGCGCCGAGACGGAGAATCCGAGTGGCTAGAAGCTCTTACGTGTTCACCAGCGAAAGCGTGTCCGAGGGCCACCCCGACAAGGTGGCAGACCGCATTTCCGACACCGTAGTGGATGCGTTCATCACCGCTGATCCAGAAGCGCGGGTGGCCTGCGAAACGCTGGTCACCACCAACCGAATTGTCCTTGCCGGCGAGGTGCGGGCCGGTAAACCCAATGGCGCCTCGAAAGCCGAGAACAAGGCGTTCACCAAGGATATAATCGCTTCGCTCCAGGCCAAGGTTCGGGCGGCGGTGAAGGAGATTGGCTACCAGCAAAGGGGCTTCCATTGGGAGAAGGCGAAATTCGCCTGCTACCTCCACGGCCAATCGGCGCACATCGCGCAAGGCGTGGACGCCAGCTCCAAGAAGGATGAAGGCGCGGGCGATCAGGGCATCATGTTCGGCCACGCCTGCAGCGAAACGCCGGAATTGATGCCGGCGACGCTGCAATACTCGCACAATATTTTGAAGCGCCTTGCGGAGGTGCGCCATTCTGGCGAACGGCCCGAACTGGAGCCCGACGCCAAGAGCCAAGTCACGCTGCGCTATGAGAACGGCAAGCCCGCCGAAGTTGTCGCCATTGTCGTCAGCCACCAGCACAAGAAAAAGCTCGGCGAAAACGCCTATACGCCCAAGCGAATGGAAGAGCTGATCAAACCCTACGTGGCGTCGGTATTTCCCGATGGCTTGATCACCAAGAAAACCAAATGGATGGTCAACCCCACCGGTCGCTTCGAAATCGGTGGGCCGGACGGCGACGCCGGAATCACCGGGCGCAAGATCATCGTCGATACCTATGGCGGCGCGGCGCCCCATGGCGGTGGCGCTTTTTCCGGCAAAGACCCGACCAAGGTGGATCGCTCCGCAGCCTACATCTGCCGCTATCTGGCGAAGAACGTGGTCGCGGCCGGTCTGGCCGAGCGCTGCACCATCCAGATCAGCTACGCCATTGGCGTCGCCAAGCCGACGAGCTTCTATGTCGATCTGCACGGCGCCGATACAATTGACCCCGCCAAGCTCGAAGCAGCGCTGCCTGAGATGGTGGGCGGGTGCACGCCGCGCGCCATCCGCATGCATTTGAAGCTCAACCGGCCGATCTACGCCCGCACCGCCGCCTACGGTCATTTCGGCCGCCAGCCCGACAATGAAGGGGGCTTCACTTGGGAGCGGCCCGATCTGGTGGAGCAATTGCGCGGCTTGGCGTAGAGAGAGACGATGTCTTCCTCCCTCGGCCTAAGCCCTGACATTGTCCGCTACCTCGCGGAGGTCAATCCGCCCGAGCATCCGGTGCTGAAGCGTTGCCGAGAGGAAACGCAGCTCATGCCGATGGCGATGATGCAGATCAGCGCCGAGCAGGGCGCGTTCATGCAAACCATCGTGCGCATGATCGGCGCCAGGCGCGCCTTCGAGATTGGCGTCTTTACCGGCTATTCGTCACTTGCCGTCGCGCTGACGATGCAGGATTGCCACCGCGACGCACATTTGCTCGCCTGCGACATCAACGAAGATTGGACAGGCGCCGCGCGCGATTACTGGCGCCAAGCGGGCGTCGATGGCATCATCGATCTCAACATCGCGCCGGCGCTTGAAACGCTCGATCGCCGCCTCGCCGCTCGCGAAGAGGGTACCTACGATTTCGGCTTCATCGACGCCGACAAGACCGGTTACGACGGCTATTACGAGCGCGGCCTGCGGCTCTTGCGCAAGGGCGGCGTCATGCTGTTCGACAACGTGCTCTGGTCCGGCGCAGTGGCCGACCCCGACAACAAAATGCCCGACACGGTGGCGCTGCGTGCGCTGGCGCACAAAGCCCGCGCCGACGACCGCGTCCATGTCGCCATGACTGCGATTGGCGATGGGCTGCTGATCTGCGTCAAGCGGTAAGATTGCGCCACACCCAGCGCGGCGCTAGACCACGCGACTTCCCTCCCTGATTCTCGGAGCACGCTCATGGCCCGCGCAAAGATCGCCCTTATCGGTTCCGGCATGATTGGCGGCACGCTGGCGCATGTCGCCGCGCGCGAGGAATTGGGCGATGTGGTTTTGTTCGACATCGTCGAAGGCGTGCCGCAAGGCAAATCGCTCGATATCGCCGAGGCCAGCCCGGTGTTTGGCAAGGATTCGGCGCTCAAGGGCGCCAACGATTATGCCGGCATCGCCGGCGCGGATGTGTGCATCATCACCGCCGGCGTGCCGCGCAAGCCCGGCATGAGCCGCGACGATCTTATCGGCATCAATCTCAAAGTGATGAAAGCGGCGGGGGAGGGCGTGGCCAAGCACGCGCCGAACGCCTTCGTCATTGTCATCACCAATCCGCTCGATGCGATGGTGTGGGCGTTCCGGCAATTCTCAAAACTGCCAGCCAACAAGGTCGTCGGCATGGCCGGCGTCCTGGACAGTGCGCGCTTCCGCTATTTCCTGGCCGAGGAATTCAAGGTTTCGGTGGAGGATGTGACCGCTTTCGTGCTTGGCGGGCACGGCGATACGATGGTGCCGCTGCCGCGTTATTCCACCGTCGCCGGCATTCCGCTGCCCGATTTGGTGAAGATGGGTTGGACTTCGCAGGACAAGCTGGACGCAATCGTACAAAGAACCCGCGACGGGGGCGCCGAAATCGTCGGCCTGCTGAAAACCGGCTCGGCCTTCTACGCCCCTGCCGAAAGCGCGATCCAGATGGCGAAATCCTATCTGCGCGACAAAAAGCGGCTGTTGCCCTGCGCCGCGCACCTCACCGGCCAATACGGGCTGAACGATATCTATGTCGGCGTGCCGTGCATTATCGGTGCGGGCGGGGTGGAGCGCATCGTCGAAATCGCGCTCACCAGCGAAGAGCGGGCGATGTTTGATAGCAGCGTGGGCGCCGTGAGAGGATTGGTTGAGGCGTGCAAGGCGATTGATCCGAGCGTGGGATGACAAGCGCGCTCGGCCCAACCCTCACTACCGCACGCCTAATCCTCCGCCCGCCAACCCAAGCCGATTTCGACGGCTTCGCTTCGATGGCGCAGGAGGAAGAGACGATGCGCTTCATCGGCGGCGTCACCCCGCGCGATGCGGCGTGGCGAATGATGGCGACGCTGACGGGCGCGTGGTCGCTGCTCGGCTATTCCATGTTCTCGGTCATCGAAAAGCAAAGCGGCGATTGGATTGGTCGGCTGGGGCCTTGGCGGCCCGGCGGCGAGGCGGGCGGATGGCCGGGCGCCGAAGTCGGCTGGGGCCTGAAACGCGCGGCCATGGGCAAGGGCTACGCCGCCGAAGGGGCCGCCGCCGCCATCGACTGGGCCTTCGATCACCTTGGCTGGGAGCGCGTCATCCATTGCATCGATAAGGCCAACGCGCCCTCGATGGCGCTGGCGCTGCGGCTGGGCTCGGCGCTGGAGCGCGAAAACATCGCGCTGCCGCCGCCGTTCGACGCCCATAAGGTCGACATATATGGCCAGTCGCGCGCACAATGGCGCGCAAGGCGCTGACGCCGAAGGGGAATTGGGGACATGCGGAAACAAGGGATCGCCGTTGCGCTCTTCGGGGCGCTTGGCGCATTGGCGCTGGCGGCGCCTGCAAACGCGCAACAAGCGCCGGCGCTGGAGGCCGCGCCCATCGCGCCAGAAATGCAGCGCACGCTGGACCGGCTGAGCGCCGCGGCGCTGGAGAGCGACCGCGCCTACGAGATCATCGAAAGCCTCACCACTGAAATTGGTCCGCGCCTGGCGGCATCTGAGGCCGAAGCGCGGGCGCGCGAATGGGCGGTCGCCATGCTGCGCGCCAATGGTTTTTCCAACGTGCGCGTTGAGCCGTTCACGATCCCCTATTGGGACGCGGTGCGCGAACAAGCATTCATCGTGTCGCCGGGCGCGCGGCCGATGGTGGCGGTGGCGCTGGGCGGCTCGCCATCTACGCCAGCCGGCGGGCTAGAAGCTGAGATCGTCCGCTTTCCAAACATGAGCGCGCTTGAGGCGGCGCCCAATGCCGCGGTGGCCGGGCGCATCGTCTTCATCGACGAACTGATGATGCGCACACAAGATGGTTCGGGCTATGGCGTTGCGGTGCAGAAGCGCGGGCGCTGCGCCCCGGTGGCGCAAGCCAAGGGCGCGGCGGGATGCATCATCCGCTCCGCCGGCACTGATCCCCACCGCTTCGCACACCAGGGCGGCGCCTCGCGCCAGCAAGATGGCGCATCGCTGCCGGCGATGTCAGTTTCACCCGCCGATGCTGATGTTCTCGCGCGCCTGGTTTCACGCGGGCCCGTGCGCGTGCGCATGGTGATCGAAGCCGACATTCGCGAGAATGCGCCATCGGGCAATGTGATCGCCGAAATTCGCGGACGCGAGCGGCCCGATGAAATCGTGTTGTTGGCCGCGCATTTGGATTCCTGGGATTCAGGGCAGGGGGCCATCGATGATGGCGCGGGCGTCGCCATCATCAGCGCCGCCGCGCGGCTCATCCGAGACTTGCCTCGCCGGCCTCGCCGCACCATCCGCATTCTGCTTGCTGGCGCCGAAGAAAACGGCATTCACGGCGGCGGCGCCTATGCCGCTGCGCACGCCGGGGAAAATCACATCGTCGGCGCCGAAAGCGATTTCGGCGCGGGGCGCATCTATCAGTTCAGCACGCGGTTTTCCGAACCCGCGCTGGCATACGCCCGCGCCATGCAGCGCGCGCTGGCGCCGCTGGGCGTTTTGCCAGGCAACAATGCCGCTACCGGCGGCGCCGACGTCGGCGCGTTGGGAGAGGCGGGCATGCCGCTGGTGGACCTAAATCAGGATGGCTCGGACTATTTCGACTACCACCACACGCCCGATGACACGTTGGACAAGATTGATCGGGACGCGCTCGCCCAGAATGTCGCCGCCTGGGCGGTTTTCGTCTATCTCGCCGCGGAGACCGATTGGGCGCTCCGGGCGGAGTGATGCGGGAGGCGGGTGTTAGAGCCAACCCGTTTCGCGCAACGCCAGGATGTTGGGGCGGCTCACCGGCGCCACGGCGCCGCTCTTGAGCACGAGCATTAGCTTGTCGCCGTCGCGGCGGACGCTCTCGACCGCGTCGCGCGCCACCCACCACGAGCGGTGCGTCTGCGCGCCCTCGACGCCGTCAAGCTCGGCGATGACGTCGGCCAGGCGCGGCAAAATGAGATCGCTGCCCTGAGCCCGCGAGGAACAATTGGCCCAATTGCAGAGACCCTGGTTTGCATCGCTACCGCGCTGGACCGGTTCGGCGGTGGCGATACTCGCCCTTGGCGCGGGCATTGCGCCTTTCGCCCCCTTCATCCTGAACGCGGCGCGAGACTCGGACTGGATTCCGCACGCGCCCAATTGGGCTTTGTTGGCGGTTCAGCCGCTGAAGCTGCTAATCCACCTCAGCGCCGCTTTAACCGCCCTTGCTGTCGGCGTTGTCATCATGCTGCGCCCGAAGGGGAGGGCTGTGCACAAGGCGCAGGGCTGGGCCTGGGTGACGGCCATGGCGGTTACGGCGGTGTCGAGCCTTTTCATCACCACGTTGCGCGACGGGTATTCGCTGCTCCATTTGCTGTCGGGCTGGACCATCATTGCCCTGCCCATGGCGGTGTTCGCCATTCGGCGCGGCAACGTGAAGGCGCACCGCAGCGCCATGACCGGCATGTTCGTCGGCGGCTTGATCGTCGCCGGCGCGCTGAACTTCCTGCCGGGGCGGCTGATTTTGCGGGTATTCTTCGGCTGAAGGAGAGGCTTGCGGTTTTGGCGATTTCAACTGGAAGGAATCGCCCCTAGAACCAGGCATCCATGACGAGCCTGCTGCGCAACGTCGCCGCCCTGATCGCCGCGCTCACCATCCTGCAGCTCGCCGGCGGGCTGCTGGGTGTGCGCCTGCCGCTCGCTGTCGCCGCTGACGGGCACTCCAATACCGCGCTCGGCTTGATCGCCGCGTCCTATTCCGCAGGCTTCATGATGGGCGCGACGATCTGCACCATGCTGCTGGCGCGCGTTGGTCACATCCGGGTCTACGCCGCCTGCGCGGCGATCTTCGCGACGACCACGCTGGCGCTGCATTTTGTGCACGACCTCTGGGGCTGGGGGCTCGCGCGTATGGCTGCGGGTCTGGTGGTTGCGCTGATGTTCGCCACGATTGAAAGCTGGCTCAATTTTTCGATCGGTAAGGGCGCTCGCGGGGAAGTGCTGAGCGTCTATATGGTCGTCACCAAGGCGGCGCTCGCACTTGGCCCGTACCTTGCCTTCTCCTACGAGGTCGATGCCGCCGAGCCGTGGATGATCGCCGCCGGCATCGCCGCGCTGTCAATGCTGCCAATATGCTTCACCTCGGCTGAGCAGCCCGCGCCGCCAAAGGCCCAGCCGCTGGCGCTGGTGGAGCAATTCGCCACTGCGCCGGCCGCCGTGATCGCCTCGTTCGGCGCGGGGCTCGTCAATTCCGGCGTGCTGACGCTGGCGCCGCTCTATGCCTCACAGCACTATGGCCCGGGCTCGGCGGCGGAATTCTATTCGGCGGCGTGGGCGGGCTCGCTGCTGTTGCAATGGCCAGCAGGGCGGTTGTCGGACCGCGTCGATCGCCGTCTGGTAATCGCCGCGCTTACCGCACTCGCAGCCCTGGCCGCGTTCGCGCTGGCCTTGTTCAGCGGGCGGATGCCGGAATGGAGCGCCGTTCTCATTTTCTTTTTCTGGGGCGCGGGGGCGCTCTCCTTCTATGGACTCGCCGTCGCACACATGGCCGACCGCGCCGAGCCGCACCGCTTGGCGCAATCGGTGGCGGGCTTGTTGTTCGTTTGGGCGGCGGGTTCGATCGTTGGCCCGCTGGTGCAGGGCCCACTGGTGGATTGGTTCGGCATCGAGGGCATGTTCTGGTTCGCGGGCGGCGCTGCCTTGATGGTAACGCTGGCCATGTTCTGGCGGCGCGGCAGCCGCGAGGCGTCGGCTTCCGCCACCAAGGAAGAATTCGCGCCGCAATTGGGGACCAGCGTCGCCGCCGGCGAGATCGCCTACGGCGAAGACAAGCCCCAAGCTGATCCGGGATTGCGGCCATCGTGACGCCGCGCTAGCGATGAGGCGCGGGACAAGCGATCTCCCGCTCAGGCGCCTCGCCCAAGCATCGCCCAACGATGCGCGGGCTGAGGCATGAAAGCACCACCGACTCTTGCAACGCTGTTTCGCGAATCGCTCCGAATCGGCTGCCTTGGCTTCGGTGGCCCGGTTGGCCAGATCGCGCTAATGCACAAGTGCTTCGTCGAAGAGCGCCAATGGATCGATGAAGCGCGTTTCCAACGCATGCTGGCGTTTTGCATGCTGCTGCCAGGCCCTGAGGCGCAACAGCTCGCGACCTATGTCGGCTGGCGCCTACGAGGTTGGCCCGGTGCGCTGATCGCCGGTTGGCTGTTCGTGTTGCCGGGCGCGCTTGTCGTGCTTGCACTTTCTTGGTTCTACGCGCTCTACGGCGATGCGCCGCTTGCCGCGGCCGCGTTCGACGGCGTCAAATGCGCGGTCGTCGCGCTCGTTGCGGAAGCATTGGCGAAGGTCGGCAAGCGCGCGCTGAAGACACGCGCGGCATTGTTTATCGCTGTTACGGCGTTCGCAGCGCTCATGCTCGGCGCGCCGTTTCCGTTAGTGATCGTTTGTACTGGTGCGTGCGGTGCATTCTTCCCCTCCCCCCTTACGGGGGAGGGCAGGGAGGGGGGGCGTTCCGACACGCCGACGTTGGCGGCAGCCGCACGCCCCCCACCCCCCTCCCCGCAAGGGGGGGGGGAATCATTTACACACGCGCTGTTGTGGATTGTCCTTTGGTTCGCTCCAGTTGCGCTAATTGGCGCCACATTCGGCACGAGCCATATCCTGTTCCGGATCGCGTTGCTGTTCTCAATGCTCGCTTGCGTCACCTTCGGCGGCGCCTACGCGTTACTTGCTTACCTCGCGGCCGAGGCTGCCGCGCGCGGTTGGCTCACGCCAGAGCAGATGATTGATGGGCTCGGCCTGGCTGAAACCACGCCGGGGCCGCTGATCTTGGTCAATGAATTTGTCGGCTTTCTGGCCGGCTGGCACGTGGGCGGGACGGGGCTTGCGCTTGCCGGGGCGGCGGTTGCGCTCTGGTGCACGTTCGCGCCGAGCTTTGTCTGGATTTTCGCCGGCGCGCCGCTGGCCGAGCGAGTCGAACGCCACCCCGCCGCCGTGGGCGCCCTTGCTGCGATCAGCGCCGCTGTTTTCGGCATCATCGCCAAGCTGGCGCTGTTCTTCGCCGCGCACGCCTTGTTCACGGCGCAAATCGAGATCGGCCCGGCGACGCTGCCTGACATCTTTGCGCCGCGCCTGTGGGCCATTGTGCTTGCCCTTGCCGCTGGCTTCGCTCTGATTCGGTTCAAGCTCAATTTGCTGATTGTTATCGCCGCTTGCGCGTTGGCCGGGCTGGCGGGAGCGGCCTTCGGCCTGATATAGAACGGCCCGCAACCGAGGGATTCCATGAATATCCACGAATACCAAGCCAAAGCTCTGCTCAAGACCTTCAACGTCTCGGTTCCGCGTGGCTTTCCCGCGTTCACACCGGAGGAGGCAATTGATGCAGCGGCCAAGCTTGGCGGCGATCTTTGGGTGGTGAAAACGCAAATCCACGCCGGCGGACGCGGCAAGGGCAAGTTCAAGGAAGCGGAAGCTGGCGAAAAAGGCGGCGTGCGCTTGGCGCATAAGCCCGAAGAAGTTGGCTTGTTCGCGACCCAAATGCTCGGCCGCACTTTGGTGACCAAGCAGACCGGTCCCGCCGGGCGTGTCGTCAAGCGCATCTATGTCGAGGAAGGCGCGCAAATCGCGCGCGAGCTTTATCTTTCCGCGTTGGTCGATCGCGAGAGCGGGCGCGTCGCGTTCGTGGCGTCCGAAGCGGGCGGCATGAACATCGAGGAAGTGGCGCACGATACGCCCGAGAAGATCACCAACGTCGCCATCGATCCGGCAACCGGCCCGACCAATAACGACGTGACGAAAATCGCGCGCGCTTTGGGCCTGGGCGGTGATCTCGAGCGCGCTTGCGGCGAGCTGATCGCGCGACTCTACACGGCATTCGTGAAGAGCGACATGAGCTTGCTCGAAGTGAACCCGCTGATCGTCACCAAGGACGACCGACTAGTTTGCCTCGACGCGAAGGTGAGCTTCGATTCGAACGCCGCGTTCCGCCACCCCGAATGGGCCGAACTGCGCGATCTCGGCGAAGAAGATGAACGCGAGATCGAAGCCTCTAAATTCGATCTGTCCTACATCGCGCTCGATGGTGAGATCGGCTGCCTGGTCAATGGCGCGGGCCTCGCCATGGCGACGATGGACATTATCAAATTGTTCGGCGCCGAGCCGGCGAACTTCCTAGATGTCGGCGGCGGCGCCGACAAAAACAAAGTGCAAGCCGCGTTCAAGATCATTCTCGCCGATCCGAAAGTGAAGGGCATTCTCGTCAACATTTTCGGCGGCATCGCCCGCTGCGACGTGATCGCCACCGGCGTGATCGAAGCGGTGAAGGAAATGGGCCTTGAAGTGCCGCTGGTGGTGCGGCTCGAAGGCACCAACGTCGAACTCGGCAAGCAGATTATCCGCGACAGCGGGCTGAACGTGATCGCCGCGAATGATTTGGAGGACGCGGCGCGGAAGATTGTGAAGGCGGTGAAGGGTTGAGTCGCGGCGAGCGAGAAGGGATTAGCAATGCGCACCATGTTTCTTGGCTTCATTTTCCTGTTCCTCGCACCCGCGCATGCGGCGGCTGAGGTTGGGGACGATCGTGTGCTCGCCTTTCAGCAAATTTGCGGCATGCCCCGCCCACGGTCTGAGGTGGCGGACGCGGCGCGCGCATTTGGTTGGCTTGATGCAACGAACGAACAAAGCGCCCCACTTGGTGAAATTGTCCGGTTGATGGAGCAAATGGCACCGGACCAACGTTTGTCCATTCTGGTTCACGGCGCAAATGACCGGCAATACTTGCTGCTCGTCGGCGAGGCGCGACTCCCGCAAATCATGATGTACACATGCACGCTATACGACATTCAAGCTGCCACTGAACTGAGGGCAGACGAGATCACAGCGTGGCTGGACACCGAGCCGGAAGTTCACCAAACCGAAGAGGGAGTTCGATACGATTGGGCTCGTCCGATGTTGCTGCCGCGCGTTTTTTCCATCAAGTTCGGCCAAGTTTACGCCGGGAGTGAAGCGGCCGAAATCCTAGGCCTTTCTGGGTACTCGTTGTCGATGGAAGGTGTGGGTCCATTGCCATCGCCATGAAACTCACTTTCCCGCCACCGCTCGCTCGATCCGCCCATCCGGCACGAGCCAAATCAGCGCCACCAGAACAAACAGCGCTTGGCCGATGCGCGGATCGTAGAAGGCCGCGGCGATGCCGCTAAAATATAGGAAGGGCGAGAGATTGCCTTTCCAATCCCAACCGATGGCGCGCTTCAGCGCATGATCGGCGCCATGAGCGCGGACGATGAGCGTTTGCAACGTGTAATAAGCCAGCGCCGGCGCCAGCAAGGAAACGCCGTAGATGATGGTCGGCCATTTGGCGCCGTGGGTTTCGCCCATCCAATCGGTCGTGAATGGCAGCAGTGAAAGGAAGAACAAGAGCGCGATATTGGCCCAGAGGATGGCGCCGTTCACTTTGTGCACCGTGTGCATCATGTGATGGTGGTTGTTCCAATAGATCGCGACGTACAAAAAGCTGAGCAGATAGCTGAGAAATTTCGGCGCCAGAGGCAGCAAGGCCGAAAGGGTGGCCTCGTGCGGAACGTGCAGCTCCAGCACCATGATGGTGATGATGATGGCGATGACGCCGTCGCCGTCGCTGAAAGCAAGCAATCGATCTTTTTCCATTTCGAATTCGCCCTGAGCACGCTAGAAGCGCTTGCCGACCGCTTAGCATGAAAGCGGCGGCGGAAAAGGGGAGGAAGCCATGATCGGCTATGTCACGTTGGGCACCAACGATTTGCCGCGCGCGGCGGCGTTCTATGATGCCATCTGCGGCGAGTTTGGCGTTTCGCGGATGATGGAAAGCGAGACTTTCATCGCCTGGGGCAAGCCCGGCGGCGGCGCTGGCATTGGCCTCACCAAGCCGTTCGACGGCAAGCCCGCCAGTGTGGGCAACGGTGTCATGGCCGCTTTTGAAGCAAAAGATCGCGCGCAGGTGGACCGGGTTTTTGCGCTCGCTTTGTCGCTTGGCGCGCAGGATGAGGGCCCGGGCGGCCCCCGCGGCGATGGCTTTTACGCCGGCTATTTCCGCGATCCGGACGGCAACAAGCTCAATGTCTACGTCATGGGCTGACGTGGCGGGGTTTGCGGGACGGGGCGGCGTGGGCTAGGACGCCGCTTCGTTCACGCCCAGGGGCCGGCTTTCATGTCCATTCTCGTCAACGCCGCCACGCGCGTCATTTGCCAGGGCTTCACCGGAAAGAACGGCACCTTCCATACCGAGCAGGCGATCGCCTACGGCACGAAGATGACGGGCGGCGTATCGCCGGGGAAAGGCGGGCAGACGCATCTGGGGCTGCCGGTGTTCAACACGGTAGCGGAAGCGAAGGAGAAAGCCGGCGCCGACGCCAGCGTGATCTACGTGCCGCCGCCGCACGCTGCCGCCGCCATCGAGGAAGCCATCGACGCGGAAATCCCGCTGATCGTGTGCATCACCGAAGGCATTCCCGTGCTCGACATGGTGCGGGTGAAGGCGAGGCTGCAGAAATCGAACTCGATGCTGCTCGGCCCCAATTGCCCCGGCGTGCTGACGCCGAACGAGTGCAAGATCGGCATCATGCCCGGCCAAATCTTCAAGAAGGGCAAGATTGGCATTCTATCGCGCTCGGGCACGCTGACTTATGAAGCGGTGTTTCAGACCACCAATGAAGGCCTGGGCCAAACCACCGCCGTCGGCATTGGCGGCGACCCGGTAAAGGGCATGGAATTCATCGATGTGCTGGAGCGCTTTCTGAGCGATCCGGCCACCGAAGCCATCATCATGATCGGCGAAATCGGCGGCGCCGCTGAGGAAGACGCCGCCCAATTCTTGACCGACGAAAAGAAGAAGGGCCGCTGGAAGCCGACTGTCGGCTTCATCGCCGGGCGCACAGCGCCCCCTGGCCGCCGCATGGGCCACGCCGGCGCCATCATTTCGGGCGGCAAGGGCGATGCGGAATCCAAAATCGCCGCTTTGGAAGCCGCCGGCATCAGGGTTTCCCCGCACCCGGCGGCGTTGGGGCGGACGATGTCTGAGCTGTTGAAAAGCTGAGCCGCGCGCCTGGGAGCAGGGCTTTGCGGCTCGGGCCTCTTCTTTCCGTCCGCGACGCACTTTAGAAGCCGCTTCCGAGGGGCGCCGAACGTTGGCGACCCCATATGTCTCATGCCCGAAACGGGTTTCCGTGAGGACGGCTTTCATGGCGGACGACGCCCGCAGCTTGCCCAATGCCGCATTGCTCGAAACGAGCTTCCTGAGCGGGGCCAACGCGCTGTTCGTGGAACAGACTTATGCGCGCTATCTGGCCGATCCTAATTCGGTGGCGCCGTCTTGGCGGGTATTTTTTCAGTCCCTAAAAGAGGATCCCGCCGCCGTGCGGGCGGCGGTGGAAGGTCCGTCCTGGTATCGGCCCGAATTGGCTCAACCCGCGACGGACGACTACACATCGCTGCTCGATGGCGATTGGGCGGCCGTCGCAGTCAAGGCCGATGCCAGCGTTCGCGCCCACGCGCCCAGCGCCTCCACCGAAGACGTGCAGAGCGCCGCGCGAGATTCGGTTCGGGCGCTGATGATGATTCGCGCCTATCGCACGCGCGGCCATCTCGCCGCCAATCTCGATCCGCTCGGCATCGAGACGCGCGAGCAAGCCGGCGCCGATCTCGATCCGGCAAGTTACGGCTTCAGCAGCGCCGATCTTGATCGGCCGATTTTCATCGACGGCGTGCTTGGTCTGCAATTCGCCAGCATCAATGAGATGCTGGCGATCCTGAAGCGCACGTATTGCGGCACGTTCGCCGTCGAATTCATGCACATCACCGATCCGGCGGAAAAGAGTTGGATACAGCAACGCATCGAGGGCCCGGACAAGGAAATCGCGTTTACGCCTGAAGGCAAACGCTCGATTCTGAAGAAGCTGATCGAAGGCGAGCATTTCGAGAAATTCCTCGGCAAGCGCCATCCGGGCGCCAAACGCTTCGGCATTGACGGCGGCGAAGCCATCCTCCCGGCGCTCGAGCAAATCATAAAACGCGGCGGCGCCATGGGCGTCGAGGACATCATCCTTGGCATGGCCCATCGCGGGCGATTGAATGTGCTCGCCGCGGTGATGGGCAAGCCATACCAAGTGATATTTCACGAATTCCAAGGCGGATCGGCGACGCCCGATGACGTGCTGGGCTCCGGTGACGTGAAATATCACATGGGCGCTTCATCGGACCGTGAGTTCGACGGCAATGTCGTCCATCTTTCGCTGACCGCTAATCCGAGCCACCTCGAGATCGTAAATCCGGTCGTGCTCGGCAAAGCGCGCGCGAAACAGGCGCAACGCTCAACGTGGACAGCGGACGAAGATCTGCACGCGCTGCGCGCGCGAGTGCTTCCACTTTTGATTCACGGCGACGCTGCGTTCGCGGGGCAGGGCGTGGTGGCTGAATGCTTTGCACTCTCGGGTCTGCGCGGCTATCGCACCGGCGGCACAGTGCATTTCGTCATCAACAACCAGATCGGCTTCACCACCGCGCCGCATTTTTCCCGGTCTAGCCCGTACCCGAGCGATGTCGCGCTGATGGTGCAGGCGCCGATCTTCCACGTTAACGGCGATGACCCTGAGGCTGTCACTTTCGCGGCCAAGGTGGCGACCGAATACCGACAACAATTCGGCAAGGACGTCGTCGTCGACATGTTCTGTTATCGCCGCTTCGGCCACAACGAGGGCGACGACCCGACGATGACGCAGCCGCTCATGTACCAGCGTGTGCGCCAGCAGCCGACAACGCTCACAATCTATTCCGAACGCCTGATCAAGGAGGGAATCACCACCGCGGCTGAAATCCAGGGCTGGATCAGCGATTTTGACGCGTTCCTCGACCGCGAATTCGAGGCCGGCAAAGCATACCGGGCCAACAAGGCCGACTGGCTCGACGGCGCTTGGACCGGTTTCGGTTTGCCGGAGGACGAAGAACGGCGCGGAAAGACTGACGTCAGCGCCGATCAGCTTCGCGAACTTGGCTGCCGCATCACCGAGATGCCTGCCAGCGTCAACATGCACAAGACCGTCGCGCGCGTGATCGAAGCGCGGCGAAAGGCGGTTGACGAGGGCCAAGCCATCGATTGGGCGTTGGGCGAGCACTTAGCGTTCGCCACACTGCTCAATGAAGGCCATCCGGTGCGCTTGTCGGGCCAGGATTCCGCGCGCGGCACGTTCAGCCAACGTCATTCGCATTTTGTCGATCAAGTCACCGAGGAGCGCTATACGCCGCTCAATCATTTGCGCGGCGGCCAAGCGCACTACGAAGTGATCGATTCACTATTGTCCGAGGAAGCCGTGCTCGGCTTCGAATACGGTTATGCTACCGCCGATCCCAACACGTTGACGTTGTGGGAAGCGCAGTTTGGCGATTTCGTGAACGGCGCGCAAGTCGTCATTGATCAATTCATCGCCTCCGGCGAGCGCAAATGGCTGCGCATGTCCGGCCTCGTCTTGCTGCTGCCGCACGGCTACGAGGGGCAGGGGCCTGAACACTCCTCCGCCCGCATGGAGCGCTTCTTGCAGCAATGTGCTGAAGAAAACATGCAGGTGGTCAATTGCACGACGCCGGCGAATTATTTCCACGCCTTGCGCCGGCAAATTCACCGCAAGTTCCGCAAGCCGCTGGTGGTGTTCACCCCCAAATCGCTGTTGCGACACAAGAAGTGCGTTTCGACATTGTCCGATTTCGCAGAGGGCGCGTCGTTTCACCGTCTGTTGTGGGATGATGCGCAATTGGACACGGGGCTTACTACGCTGAAAGTGCGGGCAGACGCACACATTCGCCGTGTGGTTGTCTGTTCGGGAAAGGTGTATTTCGACTTGCTGGACGCGCGCGAGAAACGCGGCCTCGACGACATCTACTTGTTGCGGATGGAACAACTCTATCCGTGGCCCATGAAGTCGGCGATGACAGAGTTGGCGCGGTTTCCAAACGCGGAGCTGGTCTGGTGCCAAGAGGAGCCCAAGAACATGGGCGGCTGGAGTTTCGCCGATCCGTGGCTGGAAATCACGCTGGAGAAGCTCAACATCAAGGCTAAGCGCGCGCGCTATGCCGGGCGCCCTGCGACGGCGTCCACCGCGGCGGGCCAGATGTCGAAGCATTTGAAGGAATTGGAGACGCTTCTCGAGGAAGCGCTCGGATGATGCAAAAGAGTGTGATGCAATGACCGATATCGTGGTGCCGACCCTGGGCGAATCCGTTTCCGAGGCCACCGTCGCCAAATGGCTGAAGAAGGCTGGCGACAGCGTTCGCAAGGATGAGACCTTGGTAGAATTGGAGACCGACAAGGTTTCTGTCGAGGTCTCGGCGGCCGAAGCCGGGATACTTACGGACATCGTCGCCAACGAGGGCGCGATTGTCGGCATCGGCGCTGTCTTGGGCCGCCTCGGTGGGGTTGGTGCGTCACCGCCGCCGCGCGCTTCAGCGCCGCTTGTTGCGGCTGCCTCTCCAGCACCCGCTGCAGGTGCGAATGGCGATCAGAAGCCGGCGCCGCCATCGGTGCAGCGGATCGCCTCTGAGGGCGGCATCGACCTCGCCAATCTCGCCGGCAGCGGCAGGGAAGGGCGCATCACCAAGTCAGACGCGCTGGCGGCGCTCGAAACGCGGGCGCAAACGCCTGCCACCTCGGCGCCTCAACCCCCGCGCGCCATAGGCCCGCGCGAAGAGCGAGTGAAGATGACGCGCCTCCGCCAGACCATCGCCCGTCGGCTCAAGGAAGCGCAAAACACCGCCGCGATGCTGACCACGTTCAATGAAGCCGACATGTCGGCGATCATGGCCGCGCGCACCAAGTACAAGCAAGATTTCGAGAAGAAGCACGGCATCAAGCTGGGGTTCATGAGTTTTTTCGTGAAGGCTTGCGTGTCGGCGCTGAAGGAAATTCCCAGCGTCAATGCCGAGATCGATGGCGACGACATCATCTACAAGAATTTCTACGATATCGGCATTGCCGTCGGCATCGATAAGGGCCTGGTCGTGCCTGTCGTACGTGAAGCTGACCGCAAGAGCATGGCCGAGGTCGAAGGCGAGATCGGGCAACTCGCGGCCAAGGCCCGCGACGGCCATCTCAAGCTCGAAGAGCTGCAGGGAGCCACCTTCACCATCACCAATGGCGGCGTCTATGGCTCGCTGATGTCGACGCCGATCCTCAACGCGCCGCAATCGGGTATTCTAGGCATGCACAAAATCCAGGAGCGCCCGATCGCCATCAAGGGTCAGGTGGTGGTCCGGCCGATGATGTATCTGGCGCTGAGCTATGATCACCGCATCGTCGACGGTAAAGACGCTGTCACCTTCCTGGTGCGGGTCAAGGATGGCCTGGAAGACCCCGAGCGCATGCTGCTCGACCTCTAGGGTATCCGCCCATCCCGGTTCCCCTTCCAGCCGCCTTGGCGCGAAGGCGAGGTTGTGTATAAGCTCACCTTGGCTGGGGAAGCCGGGGAGGGGGACGCTCTCATGACATTCTTGGTGCGCTGGCCGATCGTGTTGATTCTGCTGGGGCTTGTGGCCGCCTGCGTGTTTCCGGCGCTGATCGGCACGATTGAGGCCTACAATCTTCCCATTGACCTCAATCTGGCGCCGGCGGTTTCGGAGAATCTGGAGCGCTGGGCCGAAAGCACGACGATGCCCGAGCGCCTTCTCTGGTATGCGGCTGGCGTGCTGTTTTTCGTGACAGCCGTGCGGCTGGCCCGACGCACGCAGGGTTTCTGGGTTTGGCTTTTGGGCTTTGCTTGCTACGGGGGCCGTTGGGCGCTGGGGCAGCAACAGCAGGAAGGCGGCGTCGGCGCGACCGTGAGCGCGCTTACTCCGGAAAATTTCACGCCGGAGGCTTTGGCGTCGGGCGGCTCGAGCGCACAGGTGACGTTCCTGGCGTTCATGCTGGTGGTTGGGCTTTTGATACTACTGGTCGATGCGGCCGATCGCGCGCATTGGAACCGCCAGGGCGCTTGAGCGAAAACAGCGAATGCGGCGCAGATAGGTTCGCGCGCGGATTGATCGGCGCGTGGGCGCTCCATATGGTCCGCGGCGAATCTCGTGTCCGACGGAGCGCCCCCCCATGTCCAGCTACGATCTTGTCATCATCGGCGGCGGCCCTGGCGGATACAATTGCGCCATTCGCGCCGGCCAGCTTGGGCTGAATACGGCCATCGTCGAGAAGCGCGGCAAGCTGGGCGGCACGTGCCTCAATGTCGGCTGCATTCCCTCCAAGGCGCTGCTGCACGCTTCGGAATATTACGAGGCCGCGCGCAAGACGTTTCCGGCCATGGGCGTGAACTTCACCAATCTCTCCGTCGATCTCGCCCGCATGCAGAACCAAAAGGAAGACGCCGTCGATGGCCTGACCAAGGGCGTCGAGTTCCTGATGAAGAAAAACAAGGTCGATTACATCAAGGGCGAGGGCAAGATTGTCGCGCCGGGCCGAGTGCAGGTTGGCAGTCAGACACTCGAGACCAAGAATATAGTTATCGCAACAGGCTCTGTTCCCGCCGAACTCAAAGGCGTCGATTTCGATGAAGAGCGCATCGTCTCTTCCACAGGAGGCCTCGCGCTCAGCAAAATTCCGGGCAAGCTGATCGTCATCGGTGCCGGCTATATCGGCCTGGAGCTCGGCTCAGTGTGGCGCAGGCTGGGTGCCGAAGTCACCGTGGTGGAATTCCTCGACCGTATTACGCCCACGATGGACGGCGAAATCTCGAACCACTTCCACCGCATCCTCAAGAAGCAAGGCATGCTGTTCGAACTGGGGCAGAAGGTTACCGGCGTCGAGAAGACGCGCAATTCGCTCAAAGTCACGATCGAGCCGGCGCAAGGCGGGCAAGGCCGCGTGCTCGAAGCCGACATCGTGCTGGTCTCAATCGGCCGCAAGCCGTACACGCAGGGGCTTGGGCTTGAGGGCGTCGGCGTGCGCCTCGATCAGCGCGGCTTCATCGAGACCGACCATTTCCAGACCAATGTCGCGGGCGTGTACGCCATCGGCGATTGCACGCCCGGCCCGATGCTGGCGCACAAGGCGGAGGAGGAGGGCGCGGCCGTCGCGCAAATCATCGCCGGCCAATGGGGGCACGTGAATTACGATGTGATCCCGGGTGTTGTGTACACTTATCCGGAAGCCGCCGGCGTCGGCAAAACCGAGGAAGAGCTGAAGGCCGCGGGCATCGCCTACAAGGTCGGCAAATTCAATTTCGCCGCCAATTCCCGCGCCCGCACCAATCACGAGACCGAAGGCATGGTCAAAATCCTTGAGGACGAGAAAACCAAACGGGTGATCGGCGCACACATGATCGGCGTCGGCGTCGGCGAAATGATCGGCGAGATCTGCGTGGCGATGGAATTCGGCGCCAGCGCCGAAGATATCGCCCGCACCTGCCACGCCCACCCCACCATGACCGAAGCCATCCGCGAAGCCGCCAAGGGCGTCGATGGCTGGACCATGCAGGCTTGAAGCAATGCGGGCCGCGCCAGCCTGTGAGTATTGACGAATGCTCACTTTCCACAGGCACCGCGATAGGCTCATCTTGCGTTGTTCGGCGAGGGGAGATCCACGTGCTGGTATTGAACACGGAGCGCTTGGCGCTGCTGGCGCTGGACCCGCGTCTGGCGGCTTTGCAGGCAGGCAGCCGCACCGCCTTCTTCAACGCCATCGCCACCATGCACGAAGTGATGTGGCCGCCGGCGCCGTTCGAGGAAGCCTCGTTCCAATGGGCGGCGAACAATCTCGCCCACGATCCTGATGGCCAGGGCTGGTATGGCTGGGCGCTGCTGGCCAATGGCGGCGAGCGTCAGCCGCCGCGCTGTGTCGGCGTCGCCGCTTTGGTTGGCCGGCCCGACGAGGACGGCGACGTCGAACTCGCGTTCGGCATCGTTTCGGAATTCCGAGGGTTGGGCTATAGCGGCGAAGCGGTGCGGGCGCTCTCGGAATGGGCCGTCGCCAACGGCGCGCGCCGGGTCATCGTTCATCTTGACGCCGAGGATATCGGCGCGGTGAGCGTGCTGGAAAAGAGCGGCTTCAGCGACACCGGCGAGCCGCCTTATCCGGGCGTTGCGCGCTGGGCGCTGCGCGCGGCTTAAGCGGGACGCCTGCGCATCCCGCCGCTCAAAGCCGCGATCAACAGCCCAGGCTCGATCAGCGCGGTAACCAGAAAATGGCTGACGATGCAGGGCGCCAGATTCCGATCGCCGATCAGATAAACGCCGGCAAGCCCCAGGCCGAGTAGGGAGGTCGCGACAACGGAGCCGATCGCGGCGGTCCAGTTTCCCTTCAAGCCACCCCAAACGATGTGCATCAGGCCGAAGCTCAGGCCCGATGCGATCACTTGAACCGTCTCGGCGCCGCCGGATCGTTCAATCCAATCCATCAAGAGTTTGCGGAAGGCAATCTCTTCGAGCGTCCCCGCCAGCACTGCCAGGACAAGCGCCATCACCTTGAGCGGTCGCGGCCGGACGAGCCACACCTTCACCGCGGGAATGCGAACGCAATAGCCGATATAGGCCGCCGCGAGTGCGAAACACGCGATCCAAGCGAGGCCGGATTGAGAAAAGGGCTCGCGAAAGCCGAACGCGGTCAGCGCGTCCGGTCGGGCGCGAAACGTCAGCATGAACACGAACGGCGCCATGAAAATGCTGAGCGCACCCATGGCCAACGCGCTCTTGCCCTCCGGACTTAGCTTCGACCAGTCCATGGTTGTCATACCTCAGCGAGCACGAACCGCAGGATTATACCTGAAGCCGAGGCCAGGGAGGATAGATCGCAGTGAACGGCGGCGGATAGGCTTAGCGCTGGGGGAAGTATTTTCGCGACAATCTGCGGTGTTCGTAGCGGGAGCGGGGGCAGCGAATGACCGGAGAGCGCATGTGATCCTTTGAGGGGCGTGGTGCTTTTAATGGCGCTGGGGGCTGCGCGCATCGCAGCCCCCATGCATTGGTTCGAAATTACATGACCTTCGCGGGCGCCTTGACGACCTTGGCGCTGCTCTTGCGAGCCTTCTTCGCCTTGCGGACGGTCTTCTTCGCGGCCTTGCGCGGCGCGGCCTTGCGGGCCTTCTTCGCCTTGCGGACGGTCTTCTTCGCGGACTTGCCAGCGGCCTTGCGAACCGACTTGCGAGCCTTACGAGCCTTCGGCGCCGCTTTGCGGGCCTTCTTTACCTTCTTAGCCATCTTCGTTTCCTCATCTTTACTTGTGTTGGACGTCTGGGTTGGTGGGAGTTGTTTGACTCTCCGAGGATTTTTTTGCACCAATTTGGTTTGCAAGTAGTTTCCACAAGTAGTCCGCGCGTTTTTTTGTGTGATGTGTATTTTTGTCTGCGCGAATTCTCTGCGAGCCTTGAGAAGTAAGGCGATTTGCGGTGTCGCGTGCGCCAATTTCGCTCACGCACGCGGGTGTGCGGAGCGGTACACGCTCAAAATTTTCTGCGATTCAACAGCGGTGTAGCCCTGAGTCGTCGAAAGTGATTCGTGTCCGAGCAAGTCCTGGATCGCGCGCAGATCGGCGCCGTTGGCAAGCAGATGGGTAGCAAACGCGTGCCGCAAAGCGTGCGGCGTCGCCGACGCCGGCAGCCCCAAACGCGCGCGCAGCACCGCCATCAAAGCTTGGGCAAGGCGCGGAGAGAGGGGGCCGCCGCGGACGCCGCGGAACAAGGGCGCGTCGGCGGTGAGGGCATAAGGGCAGAGCTGCGCGTAGCGCTCAATCGCTTCGCGTGCGGCCGGCAGCATCGGCACCAGCCGCTCTTTGGCGCCCTTGCCTCGGATGCGCAGCGCGCCGGGCAAAGGGCGATCGGCGCCGGTGAGCGCTAGCGCCTCGGAGATTCGCAAGCCGGCGGCGTAGAGCAGCGTGATCAACGCCGCATCGCGCGCGCCAATCCAAGGCAGCGACGCTTGCGCCTGTGCATCCTCGATCAAATCGCGCGCGGCGGCTTCCGAGACAGGGCGCGGCAAGGAACGCTTAAGTTTCGGTCCGCGCACCAGCGCGAGGCGCGCATTGGCGATACCGCAGCGCCGGTCGAGATAGCGAAAAAACGAGCGGATTGCCGCCAGCGCACGCGATAATGAGCGATCCGACAGTGCGTCCGGTCCCTGTCGGCGATGGGCCAGATAGGCGCGCAAATCGCGCGGTTCGAGGCTCTTCAGTTCGGCTGCGCCCACGGCGTCCCCGAGATGGCTGGCAAGGAAGCCGAGAAGGGCCGAGACGTCGCGCTCATAGGCCTCGACGGAATTGGCCGCGAAGCGGCGCTCGTCGCGCAGGTGGGCGATCCATTGGGTGCGCAGGGCGTCAGCGTTCATGTAACGATACGATAGCGGCGACAGGTAAACACGCTGCAACAGCTGCTTAAGTCATCCCGGACACGCGAAGCGTGATCCGGGACCCAGGGCCACGTCGCGCCCGTCGATCCCTGGGTTCCGGGTCTCGCTCTGCTCGCCCGGAATGACTGATGAGAGAAAGGGATCAGAGCTTCCGCCGAATCTCCTAAGCCCCTAGATTCGTCCGGTGAACCCCACCGCTCGCCGCCGCGCGCTCGACGCTTTGAAACGCCAGCGCGCGGCGCCTCCGCTCGGGCCCTTGTTTGCGCCGGCTGGCCAGGGGCCAGGCGAGGCGGCGCTAGATAAGGTCGCGGTGCTGTTTCCGCTGCCGCTCCCCGAGCCGTTCGATTATCGCGCGCCAAGCGCGCTATTGCTTGAGGCCGGCATGCACGTGATTGCGCCGATCGGGCCACGGCTGGTGCGCGGCGTGGTGTGGGAGGTGAGGCGGGGTGACCCCGGCGCAGCCAACCTCAAAGCGATCGAAGAGGTGTTGCCTGGTCCGCCGGCGCCAGCATTGTCGCGGCAGTTTGTCGATTGGGCCGCGCGCTATCTGGTGCGACCGCCCGGCGATTTGTTGCGGATGGTGGTGCGCTCACCGGAAGCGCTGTTCGACCCACCAACGTACGTCGTGCTGGCGCCAAGCGGGGAGGCGCCGGCAAAGCTCACCGAGGCGCGCGCCCGCGTGCTGGAGGAGGCCGCCAAGGAGAGCGTCAGCGGCGCCGAGTTGGCGCGCCGGGCGGGTGTGAGCTCCGCTGTCGTTAAAGGGCTCGTCGATGTCGGCGCGCTGAAGCGCATTGAGCTGAGCGAGGACCCGCCGTTTCCCGAGCCGGACCTCGCCCTCGCCGGGAAGGCGCTATCGGAGACTCAAGCCGCCGCGGCCGAGACGGTCTGCGCCGCCGTGCGCGCGGGCGGTTTTCAGGTGTCGCTGCTCGACGGGGTCACTGGCTCGGGCAAGACTGAAATCTATCTCGAAGCGGCGGCTGAGGCGCTTAGCGGCGCGCCGGACGCCCAGGTGCTGGTGCTGCTGCCTGAAATTGCGCTGACGCAGGCGGTGATGAGCCGATTTGAAGTGCGCTTCGGCGCCGCGCCGGTGGAATGGCATTCCGCCATCGCGCACAAGGCGCGCCGGCGCGCTTGGCGCGAGGTGGCGGCGGGGCGGGCGCGGCTGGTCGTCGGCGCGCGCTCGGCGTTGTTTCTGCCGTTCCCGAAGCTGAGCCTCATCATCATCGATGAAGAACACGACCCTTCCTACAAGCAGGAGGAGGGCGTGATCTACCAGGCGCGCGATCTGGCCGTGGCGCGGGCTAAATTGGGCGAGTGCGGAATCATT
>JANNFH010000261.1:0-12243 GCA_031379565.1 Alphaproteobacteria bacterium | reverse complement strand
GTAATGCCCTACGAGCAGACCGCAGCGCTGGTCGTGCGCTATCGCGGCGACGGCACAGGCGGGCGGCCCATTCTGTTGATGGCGCACATGGACGTGGTGACCGCGCACCGCGCCGATTGGGAGCGCGATCCGTTCAGCTTCATCGAAGAGAACGGCTATTTCTTCGGCCGCGGCTCGCTGGACAACAAAGCGGGCCTCGTCAGCCTCACCTCAACCTTCCTTGCGCTGAGGGCTGAAGGCTTTGTGCCGACGCGCGATCTGATCATCGCCTTCACGGGTGATGAAGAAACCGCGGGCGACACCGCGACCATGCTGGTGCGCGATCATCGCGCACTGATCGACGCCGAGTTCGCGCTTAATTCCGACGCCGGCGGCGGCGGTCTGAACGAAGAGACCGGCGCCCCGGTCAGCTATTTCCTGCAAACCGCGGAAAAATCCTTCGCCAGCTTCACCCTCGCCGCACACAACGAAGGCGGACATTCCTCGGCCCCGCGCCCCGACAACGCCATCTATGATGTGGCCGACGCCCTGCAGCGCGTGCGCGGTTACGCCTTTCCAGTGATGTGGAACGACACGACCATTGCCTCGTTCCAGGCGGCGGGACCAGTTACGGGCGGCGCGGCCGGCGCGGCGATGACGCGGTTCGCCGCCCATCCCGGCGATCGCCGCGCAGCCGCGGCGCTCTCGGCCAGCCCGTTCACCATAGGCCAAGTGCGCACCACCTGCGTGCCGACGCTGCTGGCCGGCGGGCACGCCGACAACGCCTTGCCGCAAAGCGCATCTGCAACGGTGAATTGCCGCATTTTTCCGGGCGTCACCATCGCCGCTGTGCAAGCGCAATTGCAGCGTCTCGCCGGCGGCCGCATCGTGGTTGCGCCGCTTTCCGATCTCTACCAGTCCAGCGACGCCTCACCGTTACGCGAGGACGTCCTGGCGGCCGTGACGGCGGCAGTGCACACGAATTATCCCGGCGTGCCCATCGTGCCTTCTATGTCATCGGGCGCCACGGATGGCGTTTTCTACCGCGCAGCCGGCATCCCGACCTACGGCGTCGGCGAGCTGTTCATCAAAGACAGCGACGATTTCAGCCACGGGCTCAACGAACGCGTGCCGGTGGCGAGCTTCTACAACGGCCTGACGCACTGGCGGGTGCTGATCACGGAGCTGGCGGGGCCGGGCTAACCGCTCGCCGCCTGCTGGCCGTGGCAGTTTTTGAACTTTTTGCCGGAGCCGCATGGGCATGGGGCGTTACGGGAGACCTTGCCCCAAGTGCGCGGGTTGTGCCGGTCGAAACCGTCCCCGCCCGATCCGGGTTCGTCCGCCACCGCCATTTCGTTTTCGCCGGTCAGCGGGTTTTGGTGGATTTCGTAGGTTTTCGCCGGGACCATCGGGCGCGGCGGTTCTTCGCCAGCTTGGCCGATCTGCAACCGCATCAGCATCCGCGTCACCGTCGTGCGCAAATCGAGCAGCATGCGTTCGAACAAAGTGAACGCTTCGGTCTTGAACTCGTTCAGCGGGTCGCGCTGGGCGTAGCCGCGCAAATGGATCACGCTCCTGAGATGATCAAGCTGCGACAAGTGCTCGCGCCAGCGCATATCAACGACCGAGAGCAGCACTTGCTTCTCCACCGCTCGTAGGCGTTCAGGCCCCAGCACGGCGGCTTTCTGCGCGTAGGCCTGGTCCACTTCACGTGTCAGCCGCTCGACGATTTCCTGCTGGGCAATGCCCTCTTCGGACGCCCAACCCGCGAACGGCAGCACCAGACCGCAAATTTCCTCACACTCAACCGAAAGCTCGGCGATGTCCCATTGCTCGGGATAGGCCTTTTCCGGCATGTGCCGGTGGACCAACTTTTCGACCACGTCATGGCGCATGTCGCGCACGATCGGCGCCACGTCGGCGGTGCGCATGAATTCGATGCGCTGCTCGAAGATCGCCTTGCGCTGATCGTTGGTGACGTCGTCGTACTTCAGCAAATTTTTGCGGATTTCGAAATTGCGCTGCTCAACCCGGCGCTGCGAGGTTTCGAGCGCCTTGTTCATCCAAGGGTGGATGATGGCTTCGCCTTCCTGGATGCCGAGCCCGCGCATGATGGCGTCGAGGCGCTCAGCCGCGAAGATGCGCAGCAGATCATCTTCCAGGCAGATATAGAATTTCGACTTTCCCGGATCGCCTTGACGCCCGGTGCGACCGCGAAGCTGGTTGTCAATGCGGCGGCTTTCGTGACGCTCGGTGCCGAGCACGTAGAGGCCGCCCGCCGCGAGCGCTTCTTGTTTCTTCTTCTCGATGTCGACCGCGATCTGCTTGCGCAGCGCCGCAATCTGGTCAGGCGTTTCGTCACCCTTCAGCGCCGACTTGACGCGCATGTCGAGATTGCCGCCGAGCTGAATATCAGTGCCGCGGCCCGCCATGTTGGTAGCGATTGTCACCGCGCCGGGGACGCCCGCTTGCGCCACGATCTGGGCTTCCTGCTCGTGGTAACGCGCGTTCAGCACCTGATGGGGCACGCCGTGCTGCTTCAGCAAGCCCGAGAGATATTCGGATTTTTCAATCGACACGGTGCCCACCAGCACTGGCTGCTGGCGACGGTGAGTTTCTTCGATGTCTACGATGATGGCTTTGTATTTTTCTTTTGCCGTGCGGTAGACCTCGTCGTCATCGTCGATGCGCGTCACTGGCCGGTTGGTGGGGATTTCGACGACGTCGAGCTTGTAGATATCGCCGAACTCGGCGGCCTCGGTCGCGGCGGTGCCGGTCATGCCGGCGAGCTTGTCGTAGAGACGGAAATAATTCTGGAACGTGATCGACGCCAGCGTCTGGTTTTCCGGCTGGATGTTCGCTTGTTCCTTGGCTTCGATGGCCTGGTGCAGGCCCTCCGAGAGCCGGCGCCCATGCATCATGCGACCGGTGAATTCATCGATCAGAACAACCTCGCCGTCCTTGACGATGTAGTCCTTGTCGCGGTGAAACAGCTTGTGCGCGCGCAGCGCCTGGTTGGTATGGTGCACCACCGAGACGTTTGCCGGCTCATAGAGCGAGCCCTGCAGCAGCCCGCGCTCGACCAGCATTTCTTCGATGCGCTCCGAGCCCAGCTCGGTGTAGGTGACCGAGCGCTGCTTTTCATCGTGCTCGAAGTGTTCGGCCCGGAGCAGCGGGATCAGCGCATCAACGGATTTGTAGAAATCGCTGCGATCTTCAGTCGGGCCGGAGATGATCAGCGGCGTACGGGCTTCGTCGATCAGGATCGAATCGACCTCATCGACGATGGCGAAGCGGTGACCACGCTGGACCATTTCGCCCAGCGAGTATTTCATGTTGTCGCGCAGATAATCGAAGCCGAATTCGTTGTTGGTGCCGTAGGTGACATCGGCCGCGTAAGCCTGTCGGCGCTCGTTGTCGTAGAGGCCGTGCACGATCACCCCGATCGACAAGCCGAGGAATTTGTAGATCTGGCCCATCCATTCGCTGTCGCGCTTGGCCAAATAATCGTTGACGGTGATGACGTGGACGCCGCGGCTCTCAAGGGCGTTGAGGTAGACCGGCAGCGTCGCCACCAGGGTCTTGCCTTCGCCGGTGCGCATTTCGGCGATTCTGCCGTTGTGCAGGATCATCCCGCCCAGCATCTGCACATCGAAATGGCGCAGGCCGAGCGTGCGCTTGGAAGCTTCGCGGACGGTGGCGAAAGCTTCGGGAAGGATCTCGTCGAGTTTGGCGCCGCGCGCGAGGCGGTGGCGGTATTCGCTGGTCTTGTTGCGCAGCGCTTCGTCGCTCAGCGCCTCAAAGTTCGGCTCAAGCGCGTTGATGCGCTGGACCTGGCCTCTGAGAGCCTTGACCTTGCGCTCATTGACCGACCCGAAAATCTGCTTGGCGAGGTTCAACATGGCGCGTTTAAGACCTGACGCGCATTAAAGCGCTGGCGCTGAGTGTGTCGTCGAGGGCGAAGGGTTCTTGACTTTGAAATGTTTGTCTTTTTTGGGGCCCACCGGCGCGCGTGCGCGTGCGAAAACACTCTCGACTCGTGCGCCCGCGAGACTTAAGAGCGGCCATGGGCGGTGTCAATGCGACCACCTGGGCGCGGCGATGGGCCCGTGACCGGCCCCGAGCAACCAGCAGGTGAGCAACGCAGCGATGTCCAAGACGAAACACGCTTTCCTGGTTGCCGGTTTGATCGCCACGCTCGCCCTCGCCGGCTGCGGCTTGGGGCGTAATTCCGATCAAGACCAGGGCTCGATCTCCAACCCCATCGTCGCCGCCACAGTCAACGGTCGGCCGATCTATGTCGAAGACGTACGCGCCCGCGCCGTACAGATGGAGCGCCTGCAGGAAGGCGAGGATTTGAGCGCCGATTCTGACGCCTTCTACCTCACACTTGAAGAATTGATCCAAATCCGCCTGTTCTCCATGGAAGCGGAAGCGCGCGGGCTCGACCGCGAGCCTGATGTGCGCCGCCAATTGGAAAACGCGCGCGAGCAAGTCCTGGCCTCGGCCGTCTATGACGGGCTCGACAGCCGCGCCACCGATCCAGAAGCGGTCGAGCGGCTCTACCGCGAAAATATGGGCCGACTCGACCGGGGTCAGGAAATCCATCTGCGCCACATCCAACTTGAGACACGAGAAATGGCCGACGCGGCTAAAAGAAGGCTCGATCAAGGCGAACGCTTCGAAGTTCTGGCGCTGACGCTCTCGCTCGACACCGACAGCCGCGCCGACGGTGGCGATCTCGGCTTCCGGGCCGTGTCGGACCTGGCGCCGCAGATCCGGCTGGCCACCCAGAGCGCCCATGTCGGCGATTTGCTTGGGCCGCTGCAGATCGGCGATACTTGGCACCTGGTTCGGATTGACGACATTCGCGAAAGGGGTGCGCCGAGCCTGGAGAGCCTGCGACCGCGCATCATCGAATGGCTGCGGTTCCAGGAAATTAGCCAATTGCAGGATCGCCTCGCCACCGACGCCCGGATCGAGCGCTTGCGTGAACCCGACACCAGCATGGCGCCGCAGGGCGAGGTGACCGTTCCCGCCGACGCCGCCGAGTCGCCCACCGAAACAATTCCCGAGGTGGAAACACCTCGGCCAGGACAGCCGGCGCCACCGCCCTTCCCGTTCCCGATGGGGCCAGGAGGCGTTTCTAGCGGCGCGCGTCAAAGCCAAGCAGCAGCGCCCCAAACAGCGCCAGCGGTGCGGCCACCGGCGGAGCAAGCGCCTGCTCCAACGAATAATGCGCCGGCGCAGTTGGTCCCTGCCGCGCCACCGCCAGCACCTCCGCCGCAGCCAGACCCCGCCGCCCGCGATCAGCCGGTGCAATGAGCGCCGGGCGCGTCTCGCCGCTGGCGCCGGAGCACTTTCCTGATTTGCCCGTGATTGCCGGATTAGAGGCGGCGCACGGACGCGCGGGGTTCTACAAACATGATCGCCCCGATCTGCTGGTCTTTCGCTGCGCGCCAGGCACGCGCGCGGCGGGCGTGTTCACCACCAACGCGGTCGGCTCAGCGCCGACCGATTGGTGCAAACGCGCGCTTGCCGCAGCGCGTGGGCAAGCACGCGGGTTATTGGTGAACGCGGGCTGCGCCAACGCCTTCACCGGAGCGGCCGGCGACCATGCCTGCAAACGTTCGCTCGAAGCTGCGGCGGCGAAACTTGGCGTCGAGACCGGCGCGATGCTGGCCGCCTCCACCGGCGTAATCGGCGTGGTGCTTGACGCGGACAAGATCGCGGCGGCGCTACCAGCAATGGAGCTGGCGCCAGTCGATTGGCGCGCCGCCGCCGAGGCCATCATGACCACCGACACGTTCGCAAAGGGCGCGGGCGCGGCCTGCACCATAGACGGCGTCGCGGTGTCTTTGGCGGGCATTGCCAAAGGCTCGGGCATGATCGCGCCGGACATGGCGACGATGCTGGCGTTTATTTTCACCGACGCGGCGCTTTCAGCGCCAGTACTGAAGACGCTGTTGCGGGCCGAAACCGAGACTAGCTTTAATTCAATTACTGTCGATGGCGACCGCTCGACCAACGATTGCGTGCTGCTGTTCGCGACCGGGCAAGCCAAGATCGCGCCAATCGCCGAAGCAAAGGACCCGCGCTTGGCCGATTTCCGCGCCGCGCTCGCAAGCGTGCTGCGCGACCTCGCCATCCAAATCGTGCGAGACGGCGAAGGCGCGACCAAGCTGGTGCGTGTGAATGTCGCCGGCGCGGTCAGCGACACTTCGGCGAAGGGCATCGCCCGCACCATTTGCGAGAGCCCGCTGGTGAAAACCGCCCTCGCCGGCGAAGACGCCAATTGGGGCCGCATCGTCATGGCCATCGGCCGCGCCGGCCAGCCGGTTGCTCGTGAGATGATCAGTGTGCGGTTCGGCGACCTCGTCGCCGCAACGGACGGCGCGGTTTCGCCCGATTACGACGAAGCGGCGATGAGCGCTTACATGAAGCGCGCCGAGTTGGAAATTTCCGTCATTGTCGGCCCCGGCGCCGGCACGGCGCGGATGTACACCTGCGACCTCACCAAGCGCTACGTCGAGATCAACGGCGACTACCGGAGCTGAGAAGGGCGATGCGCGACCTGAAGAGCATTATCGCCAAGGAAGCGCTGTTGTGGGGCGACAGCGAGGCGGCGAATTATCACGACAAGGCTGAGGCGGCGATGGACCGGCAATGGACCGCCCGCATCATGCCGGTGCTTGCGCCCTATGCGCCTGATTTTAGCGCGGCGCTCGATTTCGCCTGCGGCCGTGGGCGCAATACGCGCAAATTGCTCGAAGCGGGCGCGGCGCTGGTGACGATGGTCGACGTCAACGCGGAGAATGTCCGCTTCTGCAGCGATCGGTTTGCCGGCCAGCCCGTGGTGCTCGTGCACAACAATGGCGCCGACCTTGCCGGCGTGGCCGACGCCAGCCAGAATCTGTTCTATTCCTGGGACGCGATGGTGCATTTCGATCCGCGCCTGATCGAGAGCTATGTGCCGGAAATGTATCGCGTATTGGGTCCCGGCGGCCTCGCTTTCGTGCACCATTCTAATTTCAGCGCCAAGCCAGGCCGCGATTTCCGAGCCAACCCGCATTGGCGCAACCACATGTCGGCGGATTTGTTCGCGGGGCTGGCGCGCGCGGCGGGATTCGACGTCCTCGACCAGCACATCATGGACTGGGGCGACGCGCCAGAACTCGATTGCATCACGCTCCTGCGCCGGCCAGCATGAGGCCCAGCGTCATTGTTGCGAAAAGCCTGGACATGCTATCAATGCAAATTGGAGGCGCAGGCCATGACACAACGCCAAAGTGCAGCTCTGGCCGCCGCTAGCGTCGCCATCGCCCTGAGCGGAGCTTGCGCGGCGCAGGCGCAGACGCTGTACGATACGCTGATCCAGAGCGGCTCGTGTTTCGCGCGCGACTACGACAGCGCCCATTTGCGCGCCCACCCCGATCAGACCGTGACCCACTTCCATCTCGGCGACCCTGGGCCGGACTGGCGCGACGCCCAAACGCCGGACCATTACAATGTAGCGTTCGGCTTCCGCGTCGTCGGCGATACCGACACCTATTCCGGGGTCGGGATCTGCACGCCGCGCGGCGGCGGCGCCGACTGCGACATCGAATCCGATGGCGGCGCTTTCACCATCGAGCGCAACGGTGCGGGCTTGCGCATCCGGGTTGTGCGCATGCAGGCCGAGGGGATGAACGATTTCAGCCCTGACCTCGCGCTCGGAGACAATCGCGTGATGCTGCTCTACCCGGCGCCGAACGCAGCGTGCGCGGCGCCCTGATGGCGCATGAGAAACATATGCCTCGCGTTTTCATCGCACTGGCAGCCGCGCTGGTGCTCAGCGCGTGTCAGGCCGCGGCGCCGGCGCCATCCGGCCAACCGCTCATCGGCTCATGGGGCGGCCAACATATCGGCCTTGAGCTTACCGCCGAAGGCGGCGCGCTTGATTATGATTGCGCGGCCGGGGCGATCGAGGGGCCGGTGATCCCTGACCCCGCGGGACGCTTCACTGCTCGCGGCACGCACGCTCCTGGCCACGGCGGTCCAGACCGCATCGGAGAAACGCCGCCGCAAATCGCCGCCGAATATTCCGGACGCGTGACCGGCGGGCGCATGACGCTGGCTGTACGCGTGCCAGGGCTGGAACTGGGGCCGTTCAATCTTGAGCGCGACGCCGCGCCGACGATTCTGCGCTGCCTCTAAACGCGTTCGCGTAAAGCGTGGTGACGGCGGCGCGCCGGCGTGCGAAACCTCGCCACGGTGGCGAAGAAAACGCAAATCGTCGTCGTCGGCGGGGGCGCTGGCGGGCTGGAGCTGGTCAAAAAGCTCGGCGCCCATTTTGGTCGAGCGCGTTTCGACATCCTGCTGGTCGAGCCACAACGCACACATGTGTGGAAACCGCTGTTGCACGAAGTCGCGACTGGATCGCTCGACGCCAATCTCGATGAGGTCGGCTATCGAAGCCACGGCTATCGCTGGGGCTATCGCTTCTTCAACGGGCGGATGGAAGCGATTGACCGTGAAGCCCGCCAAGTCATCATCGCGCCGATCCTGGATGAGGACGGCAGCGAACTCATCGCCCAGCAAACCATACGCTATTTGGTGCTCGCCATAGGCTCGGTGACCAATTCCTACAACGTCCCCGGCGCGGACAAGCATTGCCTGTTCCTGGACAGCCGCGCCGAGGCGGACCGGTTTCGGCTGAAGCTGCTCAATCAATGCCTCCGTGTTTCGCGGCAGATGAGCGCCGACCCGGCCAGCGATGCGCGCGTGCGCGTCGCCATCGTTGGCGGCGGCGCCACCGGCGTGGAACTGGCGGCTGAGCTCTACAATGCAGCCGCGAGTCTCCGACATTACGGCCTGGAAGTGTTCGACGAAAGCCGACTTGAGATCACGCTGATCGAGGCGGGCGCGCGCATTTTGCCGGCGCTGCCGGAGAAACTCGCCGACGCCGCGCGCGAGGAATTGGAGGCGCTGGGCGTACGGGTCAGCACTGGCGCGCACGTGACCGAGGTCAAGGCCGATGGGCTCGTCACCGCCGAGGGCGGCTTCATGCCGGCGGATTTGCGGGTGTGGGCGGCTGGCGTGAAAGGCGCGGATTTCCTGAACGGCTTGGCCGGACTTGAGACCAATGCCCGCAACCAGCTGATGGTGAACGAAACGTTGCAGACCACCCGCGATCACCGCGTCTTCGCGCTCGGCGATTGCTGCGCCTGCCCGCAGCCTGGAAATGACGCCCCCGTCCCGCCGCGGGCGCAGGCCGCCCATCAAATGGCGGAAATCGTGTTCGCCAATCTAAAGCGCATTGTCGCCGGCGAAACGCTGAGCCGCTTCAGCTACCGGGACTATGGCTCGTTGGTGTCGCTCAGCCGCTATTCAACGGTCGGCTCGTTGATGGGCGGGCTGATCGGCGGCAAGCTGGCGATCGAGGGGCGGTTGGCGCGCTTTGTCTATGTTTCGCTTTACCAAATGCATTTGCTGGCGATCCACGGCTGGATCAGGGGGCTCGCGCAAATTGCCATCGGCCACGTCAATCAAGTGATCCGGCCGCGAATGAAGCTGCACTAAACCCGGCGATCCCTTTGAGATACGAAACAGGGTTAGCGAATGTACACCACTTCCAGCCATGAGTTCTTTAATGCAGTTCGACCATATTCCGCCCGCGCGCCCGCTGCTCTTGGTTGCAGCGGCGGCATTGATTGACGGTGTGGGCCGCGTGTTGATTGCGCAACGGCCCGCCCACAAACAGCTTGGCGGCCTCTGGGAATTTCCCGGCGGCAAGGTCGAGCCCGGTGAGAGCCCGGAAGCAGCGCTGGTGCGGGAATTGAGGGAGGAACTGGACGTGAGTGTGGAGCAAAGCGCCCTCGATCCATTCGCGTTCGCCAGCCACGCCTATCCGGATTTCCACTTGCTGATGCCGCTCTACATGGTCAAATCTTGGCGCGGCGAGCCTGTCCCCCGCGAAGCGCAAGCGTTGGCTTGGGTGAAACCCGCTGAATTGCACCAATACGCCATGCCCCCGGCAGACGAAGTGCTCGTGGTCCGCTTGATCGAGGCGGCGGAATGAGGTGCTTTCTCGCAAACCGTAACGGCTCGACAGCGATTGAATACGCCATGATCGCCAGCCTCATCGGCGTGTTATTGGTGGGCGCACTGGGTTCCATCGGCGGCTCGGTGATCGGAATGTTCCAGTCCCTGCTTCCGGCGTTCAATTAAGCCGCTTACGCCTCCAACTCGACATCCCAATAGAGATAATCGACCCAGCTCTGATGCAGATGGTGGGGCGGGAAGCGGCGACCGACGTGTTGGAGTTCGTGCATGGTGGGACGGCGTGGGCGCTTGGATGGGCGCATGCCGGAATGATGCGCGAATTTTCCGCCCTTGCGAAGATTGCAGGGCGCGCAGGCGGTGACGATGTTTTCCCAGGTGGTGCGCCCGCCCTTCGACCGCGGCACCAGATGGTCAAACGTCAAATCGTCAGTGGCGCGGCAATATTGGCAGGCGAAGCCATCGCGCAGAAACACATTGAAGCGCGTGAACGCTGGCGGGCGATCCTGGGCGACATAATCCCGCAGCGAAATCACCGAGGGCAGCTTCATCTCGAACGACGGGGAATGCACCATTTGGTCGTATTGTGCGACCACATCGACGCGCTCGAGAAACACCGCTTTCACCACTTCCTGCCAGGGCCACAGCGACAGCGGGTAATAGGAAAGCGGCCGGAAATCGGCGTTCAGCACGAGCGCTGGCCAGCCGGCCAAGGGGGCGGTTGAGACGTTCATGCGCGCGCGACTCGCTGCAACGCCGCCGGGGGGAGTGAACGCGGTGGACTGAAGACCGGTCTCCTTACAGGCCGAGTATAGCACACCCGGCGCGCCGGGCGCGACGAGCTATACCCAATTCAGCGCGATCAGTTGGTGACAAGCGGGCCACGGCTCGAGCATTTCCCAGCACTGTCGGTTCGATCAAGAAGGACTGGAAAACGTTCAGCGGGCCGCAGTAATTGTTTTTATTTTCAGGTATGTAGAAAGAAACGCCCCGCCCAGATCAAGCCCATCGGGGCCGATCGAATGGGGCACGCCATAGGAAATGTGCCATTGCGCGCCGTGGCCAGAGGCGGCGAGCGCATCGGCCGAGTCAAACATGGCGGGGATAGGAATAGTCCCGTCCTGATCGCCATGGACCAGCAGAATCGGCGGCTTGGCCGTCATTTCTTCCTTGAGCCGGCGCGCGCCGACGAGCACGCCGGAATAGCCCACAATTGCAGCCGGCTGACGCGAACGGCGCAGGCCCACATGCAACGCCATCATCGTGCCCTGGGAGAAACCGACCAGGGCCAAGCGGGTGTCGTCGAGGCCGTAGCGCTCAAGTTCACGGTCGAGATAGCGATCGACCGATTGCGCAGCGCGGCGGGCGCCGGCTTCCATCAGCTGGGGATCGAGCTGACTGATCGGAAACCATTGATAGCCGCCCGGCGCCTGCGCCACCGGCTCGATGGCGTTTGGGGAGACAAACGCCGCGCCGGGAAGCGCCTTAGCCCAGTAAGGCGCGAGGCTGATAAGATCGGCCCCATTGGAACCATAGCCGTGCAGCAGCACCACCAAAGCATCGGGCCTGCCGCCGCGCGCTGGCGGCATGCGCGGGCCGTCGAGAAACACTGTCATGGCGCCTAGCTAGCCGCTCCGGCGCCAGGGCGATAGCCTCGGGCGCTATGAGCTTCACCACCCGCTTCGCCCCCTCGCCCACCGGGTATTTGCACCTCGGGCACGCGCTCTCGGCACTGACAGCGTTCGACGCGGCGCGGGAAGCCGGCGGGCTTTTCCTGTTGCGGATCGAGGACATCGATTCCGGCCGGGCGCGGCCGGAATTCGAAGCGGCGATTTACGAGGATTTGGATTGGTTGGGCCTGACCTGGGACGAGCCGGTGCGCCGCCAATCCGAGCATTTGGCCGATTATGAAGCGGCGCTGCAAAACCTGATCGAGCGTCGGCTGGTCTACCGATGCTTCCGAACCCGGCGTGAAGTGGTCGACGCGATTGCCTCGGCGCCACATGGGCAAGCGGAGGAAATGTTCCGAGGCGAAGCCTTGGCGCCGGAGCAGGAAGCCGAGCGGACGGCGCGCGGCGAGGCGTTCGCCTGGCGCTTATCGCTGAAGAAAGCCCGCGCCGCGCTTGGGCCGGCCTATTTCACGCTCATGTTCGAGGACGAAACCGGCCTGGTGCGGGCACACCCCGACAGGCACGGCGATTCCGTGCTGGCGCGCAAGGATTT
>JANNFH010000203.1:0-6059 GCA_031379565.1 Alphaproteobacteria bacterium | reverse complement strand
TCTGCGGCAAGGTGTTCAGGTTGGCGATTGCGTCGGGTCGCGCCGAACGCGATCCGACCCAAGACCTTCGCGGCGCCCTGATCGCGCCCCAACCCAAGCATCGGGCCGCCATCGTCGAACCGAAAGCAGTCGGTGCGCTGCTGCGCGCCATCGACGGCTATGACGGACATTTGACGACGCGCGCGGGCTTGCAGCTGCTTGCGCTCACCTTCGTGCGCCCCGGCGAACTGCGGCATGCGGAATGGGCCGAATTCGATCTCGACGCCCGTCTTTGGATCATCCCAGCCGAGAAGATGAAAATGCGCCGCCCTCACCGGGTGCCGCTGGCGGCGCAAGCCGCTGCCATCGTGCAAGCGCTCCAGCCGATCACCGGTCACGCCAAATACGTCTTCCCCTCGGTGCGGTCGGCGGCCCAGCCGATGTCGGACAACACTTTGAACGCCGCCCTGCGCCGATTGGGCTACAGCACCGACGATGTCACCGCTCATGGCTTCCGGTCGATGGCGGCGGTGCGCCTGAATGAAATGGGGCGTTGGAATCCCGATGCGATCGAACGCCAGCTCGCCCACCAAGAGGCCAATCAGGTGCGGCGCGCCTACACCCATGCCGCCGAATTCTGGACCGAACGGGTGCGGATGATGAACGCTTGGGCGGATTATCTCGACCAATTGCGCGCTGCGGCGCCGGTGAAATCGGGCTTCGGCGCGTCGCAGCTGACGCGCCCGCCAAAGAAAGAGGCGCTCCGTGGCCAAACCAACATCGAAATCAAAAAGACGCCCCGCTAGGCGCCGGGCCGATGACACGCTGGTGCGGGTGCTGGCGGCGCAGCGCGCGCCGACCGAACCGGTATCGATTGAAACACTATCGACGACACAGCCCTACATCACCGACGCTTGGTTGACCCATCAACTCGGCATCGACAGAACGGCCAGCTCCGGTATGACGCCGAACGACCAGTTTGCGCTGGGAGAGCGCATGGCGGCGCTGCCGCCAAGCCAGGAGCTGAGCCTGCTGATGGCAGTCTCTTTCTCGCAAATGGGCGAGGAGCTGTATCGCGGCGCCTATGCAGCGACCGAGCACAATCCGATTTACGCCATCCGCGCCTTTTTGGTCTTCCACGCGCTTGGCCTCAATCCGCCGCACTGGGTGCTCGATTGGCTCAACCAAGCCTTCACGACCTACCTGCAATCGAACGGCCGAAAATCTATGGAGGCGCTGCTCGGGGTCAAGCGCGGCAAAGGCCAGACGCCTATCGTCAAAGAAATGCGGGCGCTCGATGCGGAGGCCAATATTTTAGCAGAGATGCTCTCGCTCAACGCTGTGGGCGTCTCCGTCGCTGACGCCGCCTCAATGGTGGCGGGCAGATATGAGGCGACCGGCGTGAAATGCCCAACAGCGGAAACCTTGGCCGAGCGTTTCACCAAGCGTGAATGGGGCAAGGCTACGCGGCAGCTGAAGGCGGTACTCGGCGAGGTGCCGACAGAAGCGATCTTCGCCGCCTATCCAAAGCACACCCATCCCAAACGAAGGAAATAACACGGCTCGCTTTATGGTCTCAAATCACGCCATTTGAGACCCTGGCCGCAAGGCGGCGCCGCCATCATCGTCTTCCCGTGTTCAAGAGGAAAGCCATGATGTCGGACCAAGACGCATATGACGTTCCTGGATTTGCCCGTGCGCACAGCATTTCGCGATCGCAAACCTACGAAGAGATCAAAGCCGGACGCCTGCGCATTCTCAAGGTCGGGCGTCGAACTTTGATTTCGCGCGAGGCGGCCCTGGCTTGGCGGCGCAGCCATGAAGAAGCAACACTTCAATGCCGCGCGGCTAACGCACTGGCTTCCTCGTGAGCCCACCCACGCCCTCCCGGCGCCGCACACGGCGCCGAGGTGCATTCCGCATCTTCATTCGCCGCGGTAAGCGCGTGGAGCTGTCTGGAGGCGTCCGCATCGCTATGCCACTACGGCGATAGCGGACGGCCTTTCTAGCGCCTGGGAAGCACCGCGCTTCAAGATATCAATGGCAGTCTTGCTTAAATCCTGCCCTCCTAACCGACAAATTACCGCCCGAAAACGAACCTTCCGCTTCGACTGCTGAACCGGAAGCTTTTCGCCGAATCCTGTCACCCGCTGCGCCAGGCAGATACTGAACCAGTCATTCGACTGTGGGCGCTTTGGCGGACACTCCTGCCCTCAATGCCGTTCGTAAGGCATGAAAGAGATGCTCGCGATCAAGCGCCCTGCCGCGTGTGTTAAACAGGACAGGAACCAGATCACCTTCCTTCACGCCCATTCTTTCGAACGCGCGCCTCACCTCGGCCGCAGAACTCTTTAGGCCCTTCCAAACCACTGGCGATAATCCGCCGTGTCGTCGCCAAAGATCGAAACGCTCGCGCAAAATATCCCACGAACCTACGGCATCGTCGCGCGCAACAAATACCGTCCGTTCGAGCAGGCCCAGCTCGGATAGGCGATCGAGCTCCCACTCAGTGCCTTCGGCGACATCCGACAGATCAACGACGATCATGTCCGCGGAGAGCATCAGCAACTTCACGACATGTTGCCACCATGCGTCCGAGGTTCGCACCGTTATCGTACGCCTACGCGATGCCATAACCTGTGCGTTGGACGCCACTCTTTCCGCAACGCGCTCCGCAAATTGGCGGAAGTGCCGCGCCGACCAGATTCGGATTCTGCCGCCGGCACTCGAGCCGTTCAGTTTGCCTCGGATCAGATCCCACGGCGCCAGCACCATGATCGGCGCCCAAACCGTCGGACTGAGGTAGAGAAGGAGCGGCCAGATGTCGAAAACGGGCCTTCGAAAATGCTTGTCGGCAAGGGTATACACATGACCCAACGGAGAGAGATATCGTTTGGCAAAACGGCGCAGACGATAATCCACTTCAGCGTTATTGAACTTTCTCAACAGAAGGACACGAGCCGGTCGCGATCTGAACAAGCGTCCAAGCACCCAAAGCGCGCCAGCAGCGAGGGCTGACACGAGCACCCATCGGGCTACGGTTTCCCGCTCGCGGTATGCGCCGGCAAAAGGTGTTAGTGACGGCCGCATCAAATAGCCATCACCGTAGCTCGCCGAATTCGGGCGCACCTCTACACTTCGCATTTCGAATTCGACGTCAGACAGCGCTCCAGCGTGATGCGCCGCGGTCAAGGCTTCCTCCTGAAGACCAGGAAGTGGTTCTGTCACTGCGAAGAATGCGATGACGGAGAGCCAGAATGCCATTGCGCCAAATAGCCGGAACCATCGGTCGATACCCCTGTGGCCACCGGGCACAACGCTGTCGACAAGGCGCTCGGCCAAGAAGCCAGGCGCAATTAGCGCCGGAGGCGCGCTGCTTTTTCCGCGAGCGAGGAGCGCCTCGTTAGCAAACCTGCGGCCGGCGTCACTGTGATCTGGATTTGCGGCGGCTACCGCCAGTTCGTCCTCGGTCAGCTTTCGCAGCGATCGCTCGATAGCAGCCTCGTCCGATATCGAAGACGCGAGCGGTTTGTGCGTTCGCCACGCCGCTAGCTGGCGCAAATAACTGTTTGCCACTCCTCCCTCCGGTGATGGAGCTTAGGTCAGGAGTGGATGCTGCGAAAGGTCCGCGTTCGAACGAGCCACGCATACCCGCGTCTCGGCCTGGTCGGCCCGTGTCCAGACGCACCAATGATGATCGCCGCTGAAAAGTGTAAATGGCCAGCTGGTGCGAATGAAAGGCTTCCGCCCGTCTTCGGGGGGCTAGAGCTGGACCGGCGGCACTTGCAACAGCGCTCTTTCAGACGGCTCAGGGCCAACCCGGCTCGGATGACCACAATATTACGGCGGGCAGCGTCAATCCAGAGCCGCCACTAGCCATGCTGCGCCCGCGAACGCCGGAGATCGCCGGTTGCGGCCACTGGTGCGGGCGTTTGCTTGCGTCCCCAATGTGTCGGGCGCTGGCAGCTCGGTGCTACAGGGTAAGCTGAGTTGGGCCAGTCCTCCCGGGCACACGACAGCCGCCTGAAACGGCGCTAGTACGCTCGCCACACAAGAAACCTGAAATGATGGCGTCCGATACCCCTTAGAAGAGACTAGCCGTAGTCGCCTGCATCGACATGGCGGGCTATTCCGCGCTTGCCGAACGCGACGAGGCGCAGGCGGCGGCGGCGGTTGCGGGGCTCCACGCCATGGCGGAGGCCGTGGCGCTCAAACACGCCGGTCGCATTTTCAATACCGCCGGTGACGGTTTCTTGCTTGAATTTCAGTCAGCCACCAACGCGCTTGCAGCCGGATTTGAGGTGCTCGCGGGCGCGCAACCGGTGAGGATCGGCATCCATCTGGGCGAAGTCATGGTCACCAGCACTGGAGACTTGCTTGGACACACTGTCAATGTCGCCTCTCGACTTCAATCCGAGGCCGGTGAAAATTGCATCATCCTTTCGCGAGCCGTGTTCGACCTTCTTCGCGGGCCGGACGCGACGGCACTCGTCT
Organism: Alphaproteobacteria bacterium; assembly: GCA_031379565.1. GTDB lineage: Bacteria > Pseudomonadota > Alphaproteobacteria > Caulobacterales > Aquidulcibacteraceae > Vitreimonas. The sequence continues at coordinate 1,586 of JANNFH010000203.1, read as the reverse complement.
CGATCGGATCCATTGACATCGATAAAACCAACGAAACTGTCGAGGCGTTTGCATTTGACCCAAGGGGCGCCCATGGCGGCGCGACTGGTCGCCGGCCAAGGCGGCGATGGATCGTAGCCGGGCTAGCGGCAAGCGTTGCCGCGGTCGCCCTTGTTATCGCACTTTGGTCGGCGAGCATTGTGGGCGCCAACCGTGAGGCGATGCTGCATGAACTGAGAACGGACGTAACACGACAACTGATTTCCGCAGGCGCACTCAATCAAGAATCCATCGACAGCGCCTACCTTACGGTCGCGGACCTAAGCCAGTCGAACGTCTCACTTGAACAGGCAGTATTCACGTTGTTGCGCGAAGGCCAGACCGCGAGTGCGGTCGGCGCGCTAGAGTCGTTCGCCGCCGATCTTGAGAGCCAAGGCATGAGCGAAAATGCGGCAACCACGTGGGCGCGCGCCGGTGCCCTGGTGCAATTCTCTGACAGAGAACGGGGGGTGGCCAATATTCGCCGCGCCTTCGATCTGGCGCCGCATTCCGCTGAACATTTCGCCGCTCTCATTCAAGCCATAGTCGGAACCCATGGGTATGCTGACGGCTTTGCGTCTATCGACGAAATCGCCAGCAACGCTGCGTCGGGTCAAGAGCTCCTCGTCTATGCCAACCTGCATGGTTCGATTATGGCTGGCGACGTGGGTGAGACGAGGCGGCAACGTGAATTCATTGTGGCAGCCGAAGAACGTTTGAATGGACTTAATAATCCTCACTTGGAGGCCATGGACAAAATTGCGCGAGGTTATCTCGCCTTCCAAGAACTCGACCTTCGTACCGCACGCACGCTCTACCAAGAGGGTCGAGCGGCCATGGCTCAAATTCCAGGCCATGGACGAGATCACCAACAGGGCTGGCTCTTGTTGCTTAGCGCGATGGGCGATTTCGACGGCGCATGGCGCGATGGCCGCGCCTTTGTCGCGGAGCGCAATGAGTCGGGCGCGCCTGCCTGGTCGCAAATGATGATCACGACATGCATTGCAGGCCTACAAGTGGATCGCGCTGCAATTGTAGCGCCCTATTGTGAGACCGGCGCGCAAGGCGTGGCCGGCTCAAGCGGCGAGCCTTCGGGCGAGCTGGCGCTCGCCATGCTAACGACCGAAATGAACCAGCTCGCCGCTGCCCACGCTCATCTTGAGGCTGCGCGTAACTCTCGCTGGTACGCCGCCATCCCCTCGACAATGGCTTACGCAGGGTGGGCCGAAGCTCGCATCGAAGCCAAGGAAGGTCACATAGAACAAATGCACGCGGTGCTGGATCGAACGCTACGGCGGGTTCGCGCATCGCCGGCGCTGGCGCCGCGCGCGTTGATGTTCGCTGCATTCCTTGAGCGCCGACGCGCCGACGAAGACGCAGCGGCTGGGCGGATCGGCGCCGCGTGTGCGGCGCTGGCGCTAGCAGTCGCGGCCTACCGTCGGATTGGCGGTGACCAGGGGGCGGCGGCGACTGAGCAGACTCGTAACGATCTGGAGTGCCCGTCGCCGCCACGCTAAATGTCTAGATTGCGCCGAGAACACCCCTCGACTCCGCACACAAGATTTTTC
>JANNFH010000190.1:0-3570 GCA_031379565.1 Alphaproteobacteria bacterium | reverse complement strand
CCGCTCGATCGGGTCAATCGCGACTTCAAGGCGCCGGCGCCGAACATGCTTTGGGTGTCGGACTTCACCTATGTCTCGACGTGGTCGGGCTTCGTTTATGTGGCCTTCGTCATCGACGTGTTCGCACGCAAGATCGTCGGCTGGCGCGTGTCGCGTACGGCGCATGCGAGCTTCGTGCTCGATGCCCTGGAGCAGGCCGTGCACGACCGTCGCCCCTGCGGCGGGCTCGTTTGCCACTCGGATCGCGGCAGTCAATATCTCGCTATTCGGTACACCGAGCGTCTCGCCGAAGCGGGCATCGAGCCGTCCGTCGGCAGCGTCGGCGACAGCTACGACAACGCACTCGCAGAGACGATCAACGGCCTCTACAAAGCCGAGGTGATCTGGCGGCGCGGACCGTGGCGTACGATGGAAGCCGTTGAATTCGCGACACTCGAATGGGTGGACTGGTTCAACAACCGCAGGCTTCTCGAACCGATCGGCCATATCCCGCCGGCGGAAGCGGAAGCCAACTACTATGCAGTCCAACAGCAACCAGCTATGGCAGCGTAACCTAAACCCGGATGCCTCCGAGATTCCCGGAGCGGTTCACATCGCCAATCGCCGCTTGCAGCATCAGCTGCAGGCCGCATAGAAATCAAACCAGATGGGCCAGAGCGTCCGATCCGAAAACACTCCGCTGTCTCAAATCATCTGACGACGGACACCGTCCTTAACGCCTTCCGATGCCGGCCCCGACGCAGACCCAGACTCATAAGGCCGCCAGTAGGCCGCCTCGGAGGCCCCGCGGCGATCGCGAAAGGGGGTTGCCGGATGCAACTAACTGGGCAAGTTGCGCAAATGAGGCTTCCCGCTTTCATCCTGCGCTTGCGGGACCATCCCCTCGCGCGTCAGCTGTTAAGTTTCGCTGCGGTGGGCCTGGCTGCAACGGCCGCGCATTACGTCGTGCTCGTCACTCTTGTAGAACTCATTGGCATGGGGCCAATCCCGGCGACAACATGCGGCTACGCAGTTGGCATCACGGTGAGTTACGTGTTGAACCGCCGCTATACCTTCGCCGCGCGCGGTGGCCTGAGGCAATTTGCTAAGTTCGCGACTCTCTATCTGGTCGGCGCCGTTTTGAACGGGGCAGTCATGAGTGGCCTAATGAAAGTCGGCATATGGTATCTTTGGGCACAAATTGGAGCGACAGCGCTTGTGATGAGCTGGAATTTTCTGGGCGCGCGTTACCTCGTCTTCCGCGACCGAGGCGGCTAATTCATAAAGCGCGTCCGTGATTTTCCCTCGAAAAAGTGGACGCGGTCCTACGCTCGACCTCGGCAAAGGTGAGATATAGCCGAGAGTGGAGTGAGGCCGGTGCGGATTGTAGAAGGGCGAAGCTGGGTGGGAATGAATCAGGCTCTTCGAGTGATTGGCGCACGGCGGTGATGGGCGACAAAAAATGACGCCGCCGCCCGAGGGCGACGGCGTTCATTTCAAGGGTGTGAGGTGCTGTTGAGGTCTTCCGAGCGCCAAGTAAAGCGAATGCCGGTGCTGTAGTCTGGGCTCGCATCAGAGAGCCCGGCGCTGGCGTTAATCGAAATGCGGAGATTTTCCGACATGCGCCGGGAAACATACGCCCCGATCTCGCTGGCTTCTTCGTTGCCCTCGATGGAGGGCTGACGCCAGGAAGCGGAGGCGCCGATATTGGTGCGATCGCTCGCGGGAAGCCAGCCGCCGATTTCAGCCTGCCAGCCGTCTTGGCGATCGACGCCGGGGCGATCGCCGCGCAAACGGCGGCCGACAATCACATGAGCGCCGCCGCGGTCGCCGGACACGCCCAGTTCGGTGAGGAGCGTGTAATCGGTGGTTCCACTGCCGAGGCCTTTTTTTTCATCGCCGGTTGGCAGCCGCGCGCGCGCGCCGAGTTCGATGTAGGCGTCAGTGCCGCGGAGGCGGCGAAACCGGTAATCGACCGCTAGAGTGGTGTCGCCAATGCCCCGCACTGTGCCAATGCGCGTTGTCGCGCCGTTGGCGCCACTGCCGCCGTCGCCGTCGCCGCCGCCCTCGGAGACGTCGGTTATGTCGGCTGGGCCGGTTATGCTGAGATAGGGCGCTGAAACCCGGAACGACCAATTGCCCGTGGTGAGACGGGCTCTCAGTGGAATCGAAATTACCTCGGTGTCGTCGTCTCCGCCAAAATCACCGGAGGAATAGTCAACGCCGGAGGCAAAGCTCACACGCGTGTCGGCGTGTGCCGACGCAGCGAAGGCTATCGATGACAAAGCAACGAGAAGGGCGATTTTTCGCGCCAGATGAATCATGGATTCCCCCAGAAGGATGTGGGCCGGAGGATGCCCGCCCGGGACAGACGACACACGCCATTTCTCTGGGGACGCGATCCGCCGCGGGCTCAATTCCCGATCGCGGGCGCACTTGCGCCGCCGCGGATGGTAAACCAATGGTTTCGCCAAAGGGGCGCCTGTCAAGCCAAGCGTCGTAGCGCGCCGGCCTGAAACTTGAATAGGCGTTGCTTGTGTTCCGGACCTCAACCCTGTTGCTGGCGATTCTAGCCACAAGCGCCTGCGCGCCGTCGCCGCAATCGCGCAATCACGCCGCCGCCGAGGCTGTACTGGCCGGCGGCGTCCCAGATTTCGAAAACGCGAGCAGCGCGCAACGCGCCGCCATTCGCCACGCGCCGAGCGGTTTGGTCTGCGTCCTGCCGAGCGAAGGCGCCTTCTCCTTCGACGTTTTCCCCGCATCCGCGGCAAATCCTGGCGCCCATTGCTCCAACGCAAACGAGGGCGTCGCCGCGTCCCTGGTGGTCACACGCTTTGAGGATGGAGCGACACTGGACAGCGCGTTTCAGGCGGGAATCATGATGCTCGTTGGGGCCGAGCAACCGACGCGGTGGCCCGGTTCGGGCAGTAGCGCGGATGGGGCCTCCCCAGAAGGGTTGCCCCATTTCAGGATTGTCCGCTTGGTTGTGCACACCGAGGGATCAGATCGTTATTTGCGGGTCGCCATGAGCGAGGCGCACGGGTGGTATCTGCAGCAGATTGTCGCCGCGCCGCTTGATCAAGCAGACGCCGCCGAGGCCGAGGCTGGCGCGGGGTGGCGCGAGGCGTTGCGCGCCTTCGCGGCGGCAAACCAAGGCTAGGCCCGGGGCGGCCCGAGTTTTGCAAGGACCCAAACATGAACGAGAAGATCCTACCCGCGATTGTCGCCGCGACCATCCTTGGCGCCGGGCTCAACGCCCACGCCGACGAAATGGTTTACACGCCAGTTAACCCATCGTTTGGCGGCAACCCGTTCAACTCAAGTCATTTGTTGGATACTGCCAACGTGCAGAACAACTACCAGGCGCCGTCGCGAGAATCGCAGTCCGACCAATTCATGCGTATGCTACAGGCGCGTTTGCTTTCGGCGATCGCGGGCCAAGTCAGCGATTCCATTTTGGGCGAGGACGCCTTGCCCACCGGTGAGATTGTTTACGGCAGCCAGACGGTCAGCTGGGAAACGGTGCTGGATTCCATCCATATAACAGTCACCGATTCCGCGACAGGCTCGATCACCGAGATTGTCATTCCA
>JANNFH010000157.1:0-4482 GCA_031379565.1 Alphaproteobacteria bacterium | reverse complement strand
GAAATCACGGTGACGTGGCCCGCGCCGGCGCGGGCGGCGGCGTTCCGGCGCGGCGAGGCGATCTGGTTGTTGTTCGACGCATCCGGCCAGTTCAATCGCACCGGGGTGACGCGCGCCGGGCGGCGGCATCAAAACGTCGAGACCGTGCGCGGCGATGGCATCATCGGCCTGCGCATTCCCGCGCCGCCCGATGTGCTGGTATCAGCGCGCGCGGAAGATAATTCCTGGGTCTTCACCCTCGGCCCGCGCGCGGGTAGCGGCGCGGGCGCGCCGACGCGGCGCGACGTCACCGCCGACGGGCACGGGCGGCTCATCAGCAGTTTTGGCCGCGACGGCGTGGTGCGCTGGATCAACGATCCGGAAATCGGCGACCGCATCGCCGTGGCGTTGATCGGTGGGCCGGCGCTCGGCGTCGACGTACGCCGCGCAACCTTGGAGGCCGTGGTGCTGCCGGCCGCGCACGGCGCCGTCATCGAGCCGCGCGCCGACGGGGTGACGGCCAGCTTTGACAGCGGCAACCTCATCGTCAGCCGCGGCGATGGCTTGATCGCCAGCGCGGCGAGCGCCCCGCCAGCGGCGGGCGCGTCGGCCAACGCCGCCGCGCTTGCCGCCGCGCTTAGCAGCGTCGGCGAAGAGGCCAGGGTTGATCCGGAATTGTCGCTGCAGCAAGTGCGTCAGCGGATTGACGATCTCACCCGCCGCGCCGCCGCAGAAGGCGTGCTTGAGGGCGCGCCGGTTGAGGCGCGCATGGCGCTGGCGCGCTTCCTGCTGCAAAACGATTACGCGCCAGAGGCGCTGGGCGCATTGCGCCTCGTGGCTGTCAATCAGGGCGAGTTGGTTGAGCTTGATCCAGAATATCGCCTCATGCGCGGCGCGGCCAATGTGATGCTGGGCCGCGGCGCCGATGCGCAGGCTGATCTTAATTCGTCGGCGTTGCTGCCCGATCCTTCCGCCGCACTATGGCGGGGTTACGCGGCGGCGCAAAAACACGATTGGACCGAAGCGCGGCGCGAATTGGACAGCGGCGCGGGCGCGCTTGAACAGCATCCCCCGGCTTGGCGGGCGCGCTTCCAACTTGCGCTCGCAAACGCCGCCATCGAGTTGAACGATTTGCCAGCGGCGGAGGCCGCTGCGAGCGCCGCCCTGGGCCAGGCCCCCAATCAATCGCTGCGGCTGCAGGCGCGTCTGGTGCAGGCGCGCATCCTCGGCGCGCGCAATCAGGGGCCGGAGGCTTTGGCGCTGTTCGACGAATTGTCGCGCACCCGCGATGAAGCAGTCGCGGTGCGGGCATCGCTCGAAGCGGTGCGGTCGCGGCGCGCCAGCGGGGTGATGCGTCCTATTGATTGCGTCGAGACGCTGGAGGTTCTGCGCTACCGTTGGCGCGGCGATGGGCTTGAGCTTGCCGTCGTCGGCACGCTGGGCGAGGTCTATTCGGAAATCGGCCGTTGGCGCGATGCATTGGCGACGATGCGCGTCGCTGCGGATCGGTTTCCGATGAACCCGGCTGGGCGGCAATTGCGCGCCGACATGGCCAATTTGTTCGAGCGCTTGTTTCTCGATGGCGAGGCCGACCAGCTCGAACCGATCCAGGCGCTCGGGCTGTTCTATGAATTCGCCGACCTGACCCCAGCCGGCCCCAACGGCGACCGCATCGTGCGCCTGCTCGCGGGCCGATTGGTGCACGTCGATCTGCTGGAGCAAGCCGCGCAATTGCTGCAGCATCAAGTCGATGAGCGGCTCCAAGGCATCGGCAAGGCCCAAGTCGCGGCTGATCTCACCGCCATCTACCTGATGGACAATCAGAACGAGCGCGCCGTGGTGGCGATCAACGCATCGCGGCAACCGAACATGCCGCCGCTGCTCCAGGCCGAACGGCGGATTCTGGAGGCACGCGCGTTGCTGGGTTTGGGCCGCCTCGACGGCGCTGTGGAATTGGTTGAGCGTGATCGCAGCGAGGACGCCCAGCGCGTACGAGCCGAGGCCGCATGGCGCGCACGCGATTGGGAGCGCGCGGCGGTGGAGCTACGCGCGCTGCTGTCGATGCGCAACAACAGCGCGGGGCCGCTTGATGAGGATAACCGCCAGACCGTGCTGCGTGCCGGCATAGCGCTGACGCTGGCCGGCAACGATAGCGGCGCCCGTGCGCTCTATCGCGATTACGCCGGCGACATGGCCGGAACCGAGGAGGCCGACGCGTTCGAAGTAGTGGCGTCTGGAATTAACGCGGACGGCGCGGCGATCCGCGATGTCGCACGCGTGGTGGCGCGCACCGACCTGCTGGACCGCTTCCTCACCCGCCTGCGCACGCGCATGACCGCGGAAGCCGCCGCCGCTCAAGAGGGCGCCCCCGCCGCGCCGGCAGCGCCCGCGCCTGCTGGCGCACCGCCTCCGGCTGCGCCCCCGGCGCAACCACCGCAGCGTCCCACGGCATAACATGGACCGCCGGCGTCCCGCCGGCATCGTGGCCTGATGCGTATGGGTTTGCCGGCGAGGACGTCTGGGGTCCATACTCAAGCCACCTTCATGATTTCCGTAATTATCCCGGCCTTCAATGCGGCGGCCCATTTGCCGGGTGTGCTGGGCGCTTTGGTTCCCGGCGTGACGCAGGGCCTGATCAAGCAGGCGATTGTCGCCGATGGCGGCTCAACCGACGAAACCGGCGCCATCGCCGAAGCGGCGGGTTGCGAAATTGTGACGACAGAGAAGGGCCGCGCTCGGCAACTTATTGCGGGCGCGGCGGCGGCGCGCGCTGATTGGCTGTTGTTTCTCCACGCGGACACAGTGCTGGCCCCGGCTTGGGTGGCGGAGGTCGAGCGATTCATGGCTGCGCCACAGGCTGAGGCGCGCGCGGCGACGTTCCGTTTCGCCTTCGACGATGCAAGCGCGCCCGCGCGCCGGGTTGCGTTTTGGGCGCGCCTGCGCGGGCACGCGCTGAAATTGCCGTACGGCGATCAGGGGCTGCTTATTTCGCGTGCTTTTTACGATTTGGTTGGCGGTTATCGCCCGCTTGATCTGATGGAGGATGTCGATCTCGTGCGCCGGATAGGTGCGCGCCGGCTGACGCTGTTCCAAACTGAAGCGGTCACCAGCGCCGACAAATATCGCCGCGACGGCTTCGAGCGCCGCGCTTGGCGCAATCTGGGCTTGCTGGCGCGCTATTTCATGGGCGCCGATCCGAGCGCGTTGGCGAAGGCTTATGATTAGTCAGCCGACCCTCATCATCATGGCCAAGGCGCCAGAGCACGGAAAACAACGCCTCGCCGCTGAAATCGGCGCGGAAGCAGCGTTGGAGGTCAATCGCGCGCTGCATAAGCTTACGATGCGGGAGGCGTGCGATCCGCTTTGGCGCACACTGCTTTACGTGACGCCCGACGATGCGGCGCAGAACGCGCGCGATGTGTGGCCGCGCGAGATCGCGCGCTTGGCGCAGGGCGAGGGTGATCTGGGCGAACGCCTGGCGCGGGCGCTTTCACGTCATGACAACGTTGCGGTGATCGGCACGGATTGTCCGCTGCTGTCGCGCACACACATCGAAGCGGCATTCGATGCGCTTGCGCAGACCCGGTTCGCGCTCGGGCCGACCGAGGATGGCGGCTTTTGGGTTTTGGCGGCGCGCAGCGGCGCTGAGGCGGCGCTGGCGATGGCGAACGTGCGCTGGTCTAGCGCCAATGCCGCGCGTGATGTGTTGGGCAATCTTGGTGAAGAGGTTGTGTTATTGCCGACGCTCTATGACATCGATACCGCCGCCGATCTCAGGCGTTGGAAAATTAACGCTCCCCGATAGGCGCCGCGCCGCCATCCATCGGCCGGTAAAGCGCAGCGCCCCCCGAGGCGAGGCTATCGAGTTCAGGGGTGGGCTGGCCAAGAATCTTGCGGCACAGCGCCATGTGCGAGAGCGCCCGCTCGGCGTAATCACGGCTTTGTTCGCGCGGCAACGTCTCCAGCAGCAACAGCGGATCGAGATCGGCGGGCTGCGTTTCCAGCCAGCGCGAGAGCCAGCCGGGGCCGCCATTATAGGCGGCGAACACGCGGCCGAGATCGCCGTTGGAATGGAACTCATCCATCAGCCAACGCAGATACGATTGGCCAAGGCGCATGTTCACGCCCGGCTCGAACAAGGTTGAGGGATCGCGCCGATAATTGGTTGAGCGGTCCATGTCGTGCGCGGTTGAGGCCAACACTTGCATCAGCCCGCGCGCGTTCGAGGTGCTGACGGCTTTCGGGTTGAAATAGCTTTCCTGGCGCACGATGGCGTAGATCAGAGCGCGGTCGAGCTGGAAGCCGTCGTCAGGGGCGAAACTGGTGGTGGGGCAAAATCCGGAGGCGACTTCCGGGCCGCCATACTCGGCGGCGCGCAATTGCGCGCTAGGCGCGGCGAGCGCGACGGATAGCGCCAGGAAAATTGAATCATCCGCTGCATCGAGATCGCCGTGCAGGCGGCGAAGTTCGCTTTCTACCTCCGAGAGCCGTCCCAATTGCGCC
>JANNFH010000067.1:0-1751 GCA_031379565.1 Alphaproteobacteria bacterium | reverse complement strand
AAGTGTAGCAACGTTTCTACCTACTCCCACTCGATTGTGCCCGGCGGCTTGCTGGTCACGTCGTACACTACGCGGTTGACGCCCCGAACTTCATTGATAATGCGGGTGGCGGCGCGGCCCAGGAAATCCATCGGGAACGGGAAAAAATCGGCGGTCATGCCGTCGGACGAAGTGACGGCCCGGAGCGCGCAAACGAATTCATACGTCCGCCCATCGCCCATCACGCCGACCGTTTTCACCGGCAGCAGCACCGCGAACGCTTGCCAGATTTGATCGTAAAGCCCGGCTTTGCGAATTTCGTCGAGATAGATGACGTCCGCTTGTCGCAATATCTCCAACTTGTCCCGCGAGATCGCGCCGGGCACGCGAATGGCGAGACCGGGCCCCGGGAACGGGTGGCGCCCCACGAACGCTTCCGGCAACCCGAGTTCACGCCCCAGCGCGCGCACTTCGTCCTTGAACAAATCCCGAAGCGGCTCGACCAGCTTCAGATGCATCCGTTCGGGCAGCCCGCCGACATTGTGGTGCGATTTGATGGTGACGCTGGGGCCGCCGATGGCGCTCACGCTCTCAATCACGTCCGGATAGAGCGTGCCCTGCGCCAAAAATTGCGCATCCCCGACCAGGCGCGCCTTTTCCTCGAACACATCGATGAACAATTTCCCAATTGTCTTGCGCTTGATTTCGGGATCATCGACGCCCTCAAGCGCGGTGAGAAAGCGCACACTCTCATCGGCATGGATCAGCGGAATGTTATAATGGTCGCGAAACAGCGAGACCACCTGCTCGGCTTCGCCGTGACGCATCAACCCGTGATCGACGAACACGCAATGCAACCGCTCGCCGATGGCTTCATGGATCAGCACCGCCGCGACGCTTGAATCGACCCCGCCAGAGAGCCCGCAAATCACCGTCCCGTCGCCCACTTGCGCGCGGATGCGGGCGATGGCTTCGTCCTTGAACGCCGCCATGGTCCAATCGCCGCGCAGCCCCGCGATTTTGTGGGTGAAGTTGCGCAGCAATTTCGCCCCGTCCGGCGTGTGCACGACTTCGGGGTGGAACATCACCGAATAGAATTTGTATTGCTCGTCCACCGCGATCGCGAACGGCGCGTTCTCACTCGTGCCGACAACGCGAAAGCCTTGAGGCAATTGGGTGACGCGATCGCCATGGCTCATCCACACCGGATATTTGCCGCCGATTTCCCAAAACCCCTCGTAAAGCGCGCTGTCGGCAAGGATCTCGACATCGGCGCGCCCGAACTCGCGCGCATGCCCGCCCTCAACCTTGCCGCCAAGCTGCAGCGCCATGGTCTGCTGGCCATAGCAAATCGCCAACACCGGCACGCCGAGCCGAAACACTTCGTCGGGCGCGCGCGGCGAAGGCTCGTCCGTCACGCTGCACGGCCCCCCCGAAAGGATCACCGCCTTCGGCGCAAACCCTGCCGCCAGCACGTCGGCCGCCTTGTTGTAGGGATGAATCTCGCAATAGACCCCGCTCTCGCGCACCCGCCGCGCAATCAGCTGGGTGACCTGGGAGCCGAAATCGATGATGAGGACGCGCTCGTGCGCGAGCGCGAAAGGCGTGGGCGAAGGGACGTTTTGCGGCTTGGCGACCATGATTTGAAATGGAGCGCGTCGCCGGCAAGGTCAACGGAAAGGGCGCAGCCCTCCTCCGTCACCTCTCCCGCCATGCGGGAGAGGTCGATCGGGACGCAGTCCGGATCGGGTGAGGGCGGGGCCTCCCGTTCC
>JANNFH010000037.1:0-13155 GCA_031379565.1 Alphaproteobacteria bacterium | reverse complement strand
CAATCGGCATGGCGAATTGGCTGATCTGATAGCCAGCGGGCAAATCGGGATAGAAATAATTCTTGCGATCAAAACGCGAGCGCGTGTGAATTTCCGCGTTCAGCCCCAGCCCCGTGCGGACCGCTTGCTCGACGCAATATTTGTTGATCACCGGCAGCATCCCGGGCATCGCCGCGTCGACCAAACTCACATGCGCGTTCGGCTCGCCGCCATACGCCGCCGAGGCGCCGGAAAACAACTTGGCCTGGCTGGTCACCTGGGCGTGCACTTCAAGCCCTATGACAAGTTCCCATTCCCCCTTGGCCCCAGCGATAAACTGGTCCGGGCGCGCAGTGCGGATATCGAGTTCAGTCATAAGCTGCGATTAGGGGAGGCTCACCCGTCTTGTCCAGGGCGTTCGGTTTGCTTCGCCCTATGCTTTCCACAATCACGCCGGTAGAGATCAAGGAGGAGAACCTCATGCGCGCTCTTATGCTCTGCCTTGCGTTTCTGCTCTCGCTCGGCCTGGCCGTCCCCAGCTTCGCCGAGCCCAGCAACGACGCCGCCGCGCTCGCCGGGCCCTGGCGCGGCGTCTGGACCGGCGCCGGTCAACCGCAATCGATCTATCAGGGCGAGATGTCGCTGACGCTCGGCGCGGACAATCGGGTCCAGGGCCAGATCCATTGGATGCTGGTGCAAGCGCCAACGCCCGACCTGCAAGCCAAGATCGGCGCACGCGGCGTCGAATATGTGGAAGGCGTGTTCGACCCCGTCACCCGCAGCCTCGCGCTTGAAGGCGTACGCCTCGACGACCCCAGCCAGATTCTCGGCGTCGATGTCTACCGCCTCGTCATCGCCGACAACAATGCCGTCATCGTCGGCATCACCCGCGATGGCGACACCTGGAACGGACGCTTGGAGATGTCGCGCTGACCCAAAACAAAAACCCCGCCATCTTGCGATGGCGGGGCAGGCCGAGGGGCGTTGGCCTTCAAGTTTGGGAGGAGCGAAAAATCAATAGACCGATTGGCCGACGCCGCCGTCCATGCTCATGGCGCCGTTGAACGTGGTTTCGACGCGCATTTGGCGGGTTTCCGCGTCGCGGATTTGCACCATCTTGTCACCAGGGCCGAAGCGCCGCAGCAGCGAGCGCTCATTGCACGGGCGGCGCGCAAGTTGCGGGCGGCAGGTCGCCTGGCCGTTTTCGTACCAGAGCGCTTCACCGGCGCCGCAATCGAAGCTGCGCCCGTCCATGGTGGCGCGCATATGCGTGCCGGCCATGCAGCGAAAAATCTCGCCCGCATAATCTTCGCGCACCGCGCGCCCGCCAAAGGTCTGCGAAGCGGGGTGGGGATTGTTGGTTGCGTCGAGGCAGATCGCCTGAAGCAGCAACATGCGCTCGCGCGCGACGCTCTCGGTGCGCACGCTTCCTTCGCTCACGGCGAAGGCGGAATTCGTCACCGCGACCGCACCGCCGCCGCCTTCGACGATCGTGTTCTGACGAATTATGGTGTCGCCGCTGCGCACATTGGCGATCGCGATCGCCACCGCGCTGGCTTGTGCCGAGGCGCGAGCGCCGGAATTCACCACCACGATGTTTGGCGGCGGCACGTGTGGCGGCGGCACGATAGTCGTCGGCCGGCTGCAGCACGGCGGTGGAGGCGGCGGCTGGCAGCACGGCGGCTGCGGATTATGGCAACCAGATGCGCCACAATCAGCGGACGCATCCGCCGGCAGCAGCATTAACCCCAAGGCCGCAAATCCAAACGCGATTGCGGCCAAAATGTACCGGGCTGGAACGGTCATGCGCCCTCACTCCTCAATCTCGCCAGGGACGCTGCAAGAGGCCGGCCACACTTCGCGCCAAGCGGGAAAGCCTCCCGGCGCCGCACGCTTTTCCCTTGCCGCGTGCGGGCGCAAGGCTTGCTTAGCCAAGGCCCATGATGGGCGAAGAGACATTTCATCCCGACACGCGGGCCCTGCTGGCTTATGGTCGCGCGCTCGCTGGCGCCGGCAAGGCGCCCCGCAAGGGCGGCGCCGATCAGGTGCTCGAACGCCTGTTCGTCATCGAGCGCGCCAAGGACGGGCGCTGGCCAGTGCGCACATTTGGGGCCGATCTCATCAAGGCCTTTGGCCGCAATCTCAAAGAGCACGATTTCGCGCAGCTGTTTCTCGAACCCGATTTCAAGCTATTAACCGCGCTCATCGAATCTTGCGCCGCCGCGGGCGAGCCGGCAATTGTGCGCGTCACGGCGGAAACCCAATCCGGCCACAAGCTGGGCGCGGAAATCCTGTTCACCCCGCTCAAGGTCGAGAAAATGTTCGGCGAGCGCTATTTGTGCTTGTTCCAAGCGCTGGGCGGGGAAGCCTTCTTGAGCGGGCGCCAGATCACCCGGCTCAAACTAGGGTCGCTCCATCCCCCCGAAGCCAAGGCGCCAAAGGGCATGCGCCTCGTAGTGGTGAACGACTAAACACCCCGTGGCAGCGCAAACGTTCGGCGCAAACCCGCTTCACCGCTGGCGCTGATGTCAATCACCCGGCTGTCGCGCCGCCGCCGCACCCAACCCATCTCGCTCAGTCTCCGCAACAGCGCCGCGCCGGCAATGCCGGCCAAATGATTGCGCCGCGCGCTCCAATCGAGACACGCCCGGCACAGCGGACGCCCGCGCGGCGCCGCCGCCTCGGGCAACGCGGCGCCAAGCTCGGTGAAGAAGGCGCGCCCCGCTTTGGTGAGCGTCAAGCCTTCACCGGCGAGCGCGAGAAAACGCCGCCGCGCCAATTCATCGTAAATCGCCACGCCGACGTCTCCGGCAAGATGATCGTAGCAAACCCGCGCCCGCCGCAACGCCGGTTCCTTCGGACCCGGCCGTACCCGCACCAAGGCCTTGCGCGCGGCAACGCCGGTAAGGCTCTCAAGCAGCGCCGCCACATCCTCATCGGCAATACGATAGTATCGATGGCGGCCTTGCTTCTCGACGCTTACCAGCTCCGCTTCGCCAAGCTTGCCCAGATGCGACGATGCGGTCTGCTTGGTGACGCCCGCTTCGAGCGCCAGTTCGCTCGCCGTGAGCGCGGCGCCGTTCATCAGCGCCATCAGCATGTTGGCGCGCGCCGGATCGCCGATCAGGGCGGCGACGCCGGCAATGCTTGGACCGAGTTTCATAGTTCGAGCGTAATCGAACCATTCTAGTCCGGCAATTGCTTAGAATACGCACAGCAACAGGATACCCCGCCATGATTACCTGCGTCATCCGCTACGAAATCGATCCGTTCAAACGCGAAGCCTTCGAAACCTACGCACGCGCCTGGGGACAGCTTATTCCCCGCTGCGGCGCCGATCTCATCGGCTATTACGCACCGCACGAAGGCTCGCTCACCGCCGCCTACGCGCTCTACAACATCGAAAGCCTGGCCGCTTACGAAGCCTACCGCGCGCGCCTGGCCGCCGATCCGGGCGGGCGCGAGAATTACGAATTCGCCAGGCGCGAAAACTTCATCCGCAGCGAGGATCGGGTTTTTCTGAAACTCGCCTCCGCCCCGCACGCCGAGCTCGTAAGGCGATGATCGCGGTCATTTTCGAGGTCGAACCAAAGGAAGGCCGCGCCGCGGACTATTTCAAGCTGGCCGCCGAATTGCGCCCGCTGCTGGAAACAATCGACGGCTTCATGTCTATCGAACGCTTCGAGAGCCTCAGCGTGCGCGGCAAGGTACTTTCACTCTCTTACTGGCGCGACGAAGCCTCTATCGCGCAATGGCGCGCCTTGGAGGCGCACCGGACGGCGCAAGCACTTGGCCGAGATGAAATCTTCCGCACCTATCGCCTGCGCATTGGCGCGATCGTTCGCGATTATGGAATGGACCAGCGCGAGCAGGCCCCCGCTGATTCACGCGCCGCGCACCGCGCCTGAGCTACCCCGACGCACCAGCACTCTATCGAGCATCACCAACGCCGCCGCCGCCGCGAGAAACACCGCGACCAGCCCCGCCATGTTGAGCGCCAGCTGCGGCCAGGGCGTCGTCAATGGGTTCATGAAGAAATACGGATAATGGCCATCGAACGCCCCGCGCGTCAGCCCGTAGACACAATAGGCCAGCGGCCAGGAAGCTGCGATCAACGCGTCCCGCCAGTTCAACCCGCCGCGCGGCCGCAACAACCAAAACAAAGCAAACAAGGCCGGCGACACATCGTGCAGCACAACATCATTCAATTTCTGGAGCCCCTGGGGGTCCCATTGTGACGCCAGCAGCAAATTATAGATGGCGCCAACAAACAGAATGGAGGTGACCGCCATCAATTCGATACGCGGCGCGTTAAGCCCGGCGCGATCCGTCGGCCGCAATGCCGCGCGCGCGAGCACGGCCACGACAAACAGGTTCGTCAGCACGGTGAAATAGCCAAGATAGCGCCACACGCCTTCGGCGAAGCTCGCACCCT
Source organism: Alphaproteobacteria bacterium (assembly GCA_031379565.1). Taxonomy (GTDB): domain Bacteria; phylum Pseudomonadota; class Alphaproteobacteria; order Caulobacterales; family Aquidulcibacteraceae; genus Vitreimonas. The sequence continues at coordinate 8,741 of JANNFH010000037.1, read as the reverse complement.
CCGCCATCGTCGCGCTGGTTGAAAGCCAACCCTGCGACACCGTCGCCGCGGCGATCAGCGGCGCGCCCACCGCCGCCAGCAGCCGCGCAAAGGCGGCGCTCAAATCGCCCCCACGCGCTCATCTTCCGCGATCGGCGCGTCTTGCGGCGCCAGCGGCGCGCGGCCTCTGATCATGTCGGCGGCCTTTTCCGCGATCATGATGGTCGGCGCATTGGTGTTGCCGCCAACCAGGGTCGGCATCACCGAAGCGTCGATCACCCGCAAGCCGCCAATGCCGCGCACACGCAATTCACCATCCACCGGCGCCTGGTCATCGACGCCCATGCGACAGGTGCCGACCGGGTGATAGAGCGTCTCGGCGGTTTGGCGCACCCACGCATCCAGTTCCGAATCGGTGCGCAGATCGCTCCCCGGCGCCATTTCCGGCCCGCAGAACATCGCGAAGGCGTCCTGGCCAACAATATCGCGCACCAGGCGGATGGAATCGCGGATCGTGCGCATGTCGTTCGGCTCGGTCAGGTAGCGCGGGTCGATCAGAGGCGCGGCGAACGGATCGCGCGAAGCCAGGCGCACATCGCCGCGGCTTTCCGGGCGCAACGGGCATGAATGAATGGTGAAGCCGTCGCGGTCGGCCTGCACCCGGCCATGGTCGCGCATCAAGGCGTTGACAAAGTGCAGCTGGATGTCGGGCCGATCCAACTCGCCGCGCGTCTTTAGGAATGCGCCAGTATGCAGATGGATGGTGCGTCCGTGGCCGGTGCCGCGCAGCATGTACTCGATGCCGACCATGGTTTGGCGCGGACCCTTGAGCAGCGTGTAGAGCGTAATCGGCTTTGTGCATTCATAAAGCACGCCGACATCGATGTGATCCTGCAAGTTCTGCCCGACCTCGGGCAGATCGACTTCCACCGGCACGCCAAGCTTGCGCAGATCGCCCGCTGGGCCGATGCCGGAGAGCAACAGCAGCTGCGGCGATTGAAACGCGCCCGCGCAGAGCAACACTTCGCGCTTGGCGAACGCAGTTCGCACCAGTTTGCCTGGCCCCGCTGAATATTCAACGCCCGTCGCGCTCTGCCGCTCAATCACAATGCGCCCGGCGTGCGCGTTGGTGATCACGGTCAGGTTAGGGCGCACCCCGACAACGGGCGCGAGATACGCCGCCGCCGTAGAGCAGCGCTTGCCATCCTTGATAGTCAGCCGATACGGCCCGGCGCCTTCCTGCTGGTGGCCATTGAAATCGCGTGTGACCGGGAAGCCCGCCTGCGCGGCCGCCTGGATAAACGCCTTCTGCAAAGGATAGCCTGGCGGGCTAGGCGAAACCCAGAGCGGGCCGCCTTCGCCGTTCCACGCATCGCCACCGGTTTCATTGTGCTGCGCCCGTTTGAAATAGGGCAGCACGTCGCCATAACCCCAGCCGGTGAGCCCGGTTTGGCGCCAATGGTCGTAATCGCGGGCGTGGCCGCGAATGTACATCATGGCGTTGATCGACGAGGACCCGCCCCAGCCGCGTCCGCGCGGCTGAAACAGCCGTCGTCCTTCAAGCGCCGCCTGGGGCTCGGTCTCGAACGCCCAATTGGAGGGGTTCTTGCTGTTGAACAGCTGGCTCGCGCCGGCCGGCATTCTTACCAAAAGCGAGTCGTTGCGTCCGCCCGCTTCAAGCAGCGCCACCGTGACGTTCGGATCTTCCGTCAGCCGATTGGCCAGTACGCACCCCGCGCTGCCCGCGCCGACGATGACATAATCAAACCGCTCGCCGTCTTCCGCTTGGGCCAATGCAAGCCTCCAGTGCCGCTTTGCGACACCTGAAGCCCGGCGTCCCACCCCTGGCAAGCCCTTCCGCACGGTCAAAGCTAAGGAAGTGTTTACGATAAAGTGGCCAATGTCGCGGCCATGACCTCTGCTGTGGAAAAGCTCGCCTTTGCCGACGCCGCCGCCCGCCTCACCGCGACGCGGGGCCCCAGAGCGCGCGAACGCCGGCGCTTCGCCCGCATGCCTGTCGTGGTGAGTGGACGCATGCTCGACCGCGCCGGGCGCGAGCACGATTGCCGCACCGCCGATATTTCCCCCGGTGACGTGCGCCTGGCCTCTCCAACTCTCCCGGCCGTAAACGAACAGGTCGTGCTTTACCTTGAAGGCTTTGGCCGCATCGCCGGACGCGTGGCGCGCCGTTGCGGCGAGGCCGAAGTGGCGATCATTTTCGAAACCAGCAATCACAAGCGCGAGAAAATGGCCGAAGCGCTGACCTGGAGCGTCAACAAGGAACCGCTCGGCCTTGACGAGGACGAACGCACCGCCGCGCCCCCAGAAGCCGGCGACAATCCGCGCACCAATGCCCGTATCGAAACCGAACTAGGGGAAATCCTTAACGGCGAAATCGTGGATTTTTCTCTGGCCGGATTAACCATACGCACCCCCAGGCAGCCCCCGCTGATCGGCGCGTGGGTCCGCGTCGGAGGCATTTACGGCCGCGTCGCGCGGTACGTTGAAGGCGGCTTCGCCATTGATTTCGAACCGCGCGGCGCGCCGCGCCGGCCGCTGCAACCGGTTCGCAACGACTAGACCGCGTCCCGAAAAAGTGTGGGCGATTTTTCGATCGGGAAGCGGTCTAAATTGTTGAATCTGAGCATTTCCCAGTCCGCCTGACTGAATCGATAGCGCTGGGAAATGCTCTGGCTCCCAGGGCGCAAAGATTGCACGCCGCAGCCCTAACCAGCCGCGCGCGTGCGTGCGCTTGTGCCGATTTGAGCCGCGGCCCCCTTCCGCGGCGGGAGCAAACAGAGTGAGCGACGTCATCGCCCCCCCCGCGAAAACCACCGCCGCCCCGCAATGGTGGGTGCAAGTGCGCGGCCAGGCTTATGGGCCCTACAGCTTTGAGCAGCTCAGCCATTTCGTCGAAGAGGGCCGCATCCGCCCCTCAACCCCAGTTTCCGACAAACCCGAAAGCGGCTGGACCGAAGCGCGCCGCATTGGCGGGCTGATGCCGCAACAGCGGGCCGCTTTGCACGTCGAGCGCGGCGGCGCCGATGTCGCCGCCAACGTCTTCGTGTTCGCCGAAATCCGCTCCGGCGCCTGGATGGCCTTCATGGCCGCGCTCGAAGCCATGGGCGCGATGGCCGAACTCGCGCCGGGCTTGTGGCTGGTGCGCACCCGCTTCTCGGCCGGAATCATCCGCAACACACTCAGCCAAACCCTAGAACGCGGCGACAAATTCGCAGTCATTGACGCCACCCGCGACCGCCTGGCCTGGTACAATCTCGGTCCCGAAGTCGACGTCCGCCTCGGGCACGTCTGGAACGCAGCGCTTAAGGCTGAAGTGAAGTAAGCCGCGACAGCGCGCGACGCTTTACTTCAAGTCATCCGGTAGAGGCCGCAGAGCTTGTTGCCGTCGGGATCACGCAGGTAGGCGAGATAGAGTTTGCCTACGCTGCCTTCGCGCACGCCCGGGGGCGCTTCGCAGGAGGCGCCGCCAGCCGCGATGCCTGCCGCGTGCCACGTATCGGCCTGTTCAGGCGAGCTGCAGGCGAACCCGATCGTGCCGCCGTTGGCTGCGGTGGCGGGCGCGCCATTGAGCGGCTTCGACACCGAGAAAACGCCGGTTGGGGTCACGTAGAAAATGCGCTGGCCATCGACCCTCGCCGGCGCAACACCGAGCGTGCCAAGCAAAGTGTCATAGAACCCCTTGGCTCGTTCCAGGTCGTTGGTTCCGACCATGATATGCGAAAACATCCTGCTCTTCCTCTTCACCCAGCGGCGTTAGCCGGCCATGGGTGCTTACCACCGAGCCGCGCTAGCACAAGCAGCCATTCGCCATCGCACCCGCCGAAGGCGGTTGATCACCGTAAGGCGGTCGTCGGGAAACAAGCGATCAGAGGGCGCAGCGTTAGAAGCTCAGCCAGCGAGGAAGCCCGCAAGCTTGTGCGAGCCGTCGCAGAAGGGTTTGTTCTTTGAAGCGCCGCAGCGGCACAAAAACATCTGTGCGCTTCGTTCCACCACACGGCCGGCGCCCGAACAGAGTTCGAGATTGCCTTCAACTCTCAACGGTCCGTCTTTCTGCGGCGAGATCGCGACCACGCCGCCGGGTGAGGCAAGCGCTTCGGTCTTGCGCGAGTTGGGCTCGCCGCTAGCAATGAAGCCAGCTGCCGTATGTGAGCCATCGCAAAATGGTTTGTTGTTCGACGCGCCGCAGCGGCAAAGCGTGGCCCGATAGCCGATGGGCGTTCCGTCGATCGTCATTTCCGCGTGGAGCGCAATGGGGCCGTTCTCGCGCAGGTGCGCAACGTTTACTGGCGGCGCCGCCTCGTTCGGTCCGCCATCGTGGCGCTCGTAACCGACGGCGCCCGACGGACAACGGTGAGCAATTTCCACCAGCCGCTCCGCCGGCGTATCGTCGGGATGCAACCAGGGCCCCTCGACGTTGGCGAGGAACGTCTTCGGCGCGCCGGTGACACATTCGCGAGCGTGGATGCACCGCTTTGCGTCAAACAGGATCGTGACCTTGTTGCCGGGCGCGCGTTCAATGGACATGCAAATCTCCTGAAGCGCAATCGTAGACCGCTTTTCCTCCATGGTCACGCCCGCGCTTTGCGCCGGCAGGCGCAACGCCGATTTCCGTCGATAGACGCCGGCGCCCGCCGAGCCTCACCCCAACCGGCTCGCCCGCAAATCCCTTTTGTAGCGCTTCCAATTCTCCACGTAATGCGCCGCGGAAGCTTGAATCACCTGCCGCTGCTGCTCGTCCAGCGTGCGGATCGCGCGCGCGGGCGCGCCGGTGACAAGGCTGCCTTCGGCGAAGCTCTTGCGCTCGGTCACCAGCGCATGCGCGCCAACCAAACAGAAGCTCGGTATGGCCGCGTAATTCAGCACGCTCGCTTTGATGCCAATCAGCGCGTTGTCAGCGATGGTGCAACCGTGCAGCATCACCTGGTGGCCGATGGTGACGTTCGCCCCGATCGTCAGCGGCGCACCCATATCGGTGTGCAGCACGCTGCCATCTTGCACGTTGGAATTCTCCCCGACGACGATCGGCTCGTTGTCGCCCCGGAGCACCGCGCCGAACCACACCGACGCATTTCGCTTCAACACAATCCGCCCGACCAGCACCGCGCTCGGCGCCACCCAGAACGCCTCCGCGTCCTCAACCTCAAGGTCAGCATCGGCTAGGGCATAGATCGGCATCTCTCAGACTCCATCATGGGGGCGGCGGCGACTGCGAAATTTTCAAGACGTTCCGGTTCCTCAACGCGTCGTTAACCGGTTGAGCGTCTGATGAAAACCATCGGATCAAGTTTTCCGGTCCGACCCGTCTCCGGGGCCGCCTTCGGGCGATCCCCATGTGGGGGAGAATGTGGACGCAACGCGCAGGACCAGCGCACGACCCGAACCGCCGCCTGGCGCGCCCTTCAACGACTCTTTCGACTTCCAATCTTCACTCGACCGATCGCCGCCGGCAGAAGCCCGGCGGCGTTTTTGTTTGCCTGCTCCAGCAAGGGGACTTTGATGGCCAAACGCAGCATTAAGCGCCGGCACGCAACAGGCGTGCTCAACGTTCAAGAATTTCAGCGCGACGACCGGCGCCAGCGCAACCTTCAAGTCCTCGACGGCGGCTACCAGCCGGCAAACGACGGCCCGCGCGAACAAAGCTTCGTCAAAAACCTGCGGCCAAAATCGAAGGGCCAAATCGCGCTCATGGAAGCAATCGACGCGCACGCTTTGACGCTCGCGCTAGGCCCGGCCGGCACCGGCAAAACCTACATCGCTATCGCCAAGGCGGTCGAAGCGCTAGAAGCCGGCAAGGTTGGCCGTATCGTCCTCTCACGGCCTGCGGTCGAAGCCGGCGAAAGCCTCGGCTATCTCCCCGGCGCGATGGAAGACAAGCTCGCCCCTTATCTGCGCCCGCTCTATGACGCGCTCACCGACCGGCTCTCCGCCAAGCGCCTCAAAGCGCTGATGGCTGAAGGGCTCATCGAAATCGCGCCGGTTGGCTTTATGCGCGGACGCACGCTCAACAACGCTTTCGTGGTCATCGACGAAGCCCAGAACTGCACCTACGGCCAGATCAAAATGCTGCTGACGCGCCTGGGTTGGCACTCAACCATGGTCGTCACCGGCGATCCGGCGCAAACCGATTTGCTGCCCGATTTATCCGGCCTTCACACCGTCGCCGATAAACTCGAAGCCGTCGCCAACATCTCCGTCATCCGCCTCGGCGATTCCGATATCGTCCGCCACCCGCTGGTCGCAAGCATGTTAGGAGTTTTGTAAGTTTCCTCGCCGCGCCGGTTGCTTGCAAACCCGCGCGGGACTTCTGGTTGGAATTCAACGAAATCACTTCAAGCCCCGCCGGTTTCCGGCGGGGCTTTTTTCGCGCACCGCTTCACCGCGCTGGGCGCCCGGGCGGCGCGATTCCTAAGCTTCGAGGTCGATGTCCAGGATGCTCATGGTCAGGAAATATCCGAACTCACGGCTTTCCTCGTCGCGCGACAATGTGCCGATGAATTCATCGCCGACATAAACTTCAGCCGAATCGGTTTTCCGCGGCCGCGCCCGTACCGTCAGCGCGGGCGAGCCCAGCTTTTCGCGCAACAGGCCCTGGAGTCGCGACCGTTCACCCTCATCGACAGGCGCATCTTTTTTCGCACCTGCTGCGCGAGCGACACCCATATTGACGAAGTAGGAAAGCTCGCCTTCGTCATTGTCCTTGCTGATGTCGGCGAGCACCGCTCCGCCAAGCGCCAGCTCAGCCTCGTCCTTCCCGCGCGCGCGCACCGCCACGCCCGGCGAGCCCAGCACCCTGCGCAAATAGCTTTCGAGCCGGCTCGTTTCTGCCTGGTCCAATGGGGATCTCCTTGGGCGCAGACCTTGCCGCTCCCGCGCCTCAGGTCAAGCGCAACTCTTTCCTCCCCCGTTCACGGCGGAGGTGGCCGCGCAGCGGTCGGAGGGGGAGCAGCGCAGCACCCCCTTCGTCGTGCGCTACGCGCCCGACTTCCCCCGCAGGCGGGGGAAGAAAGTTCAGTCGAAATCCCATTGCGTGGCTTCGCGGCGCAAATGATAGCCGGTCAGATACGACGCGATGCCAATCGCCGCGAACACACCCATTAGCGTCAGATAGGCGTACATCCCGTCCGCGATCGCGTCCCGGAGCGTGAACGGCGTGTAAAGCGCAATCAGCGCCAGCGCCACCGCTACTGCAGCGCCGGTTCGCATCAACACATCGCCGAAATAATAATTGCGATCGATTTCCGCGCGCGGACGGCGCTGCGCTTTGGGGGCGGTGGATGCTTTGCGTTTGGCCATGGACGCTAGCTTAGCGGGATTCGCGAGCCTGCCGAGACGCATCGGCGCCGCGAACTGCATCGTTATACCATCGTAACGAATTGTCGCATGGGCGCGGCGCGCGACCAATAAGGCTGGGGATGGGCGCCTCACACCCACCACCGCGCGGGCTTGGCGCGAAAGCCCGCGGCTTTTTCCAGCGCCGCGCTCACAGCGAACACGCTTTCCTCGTCCAGCGCCTTGCCGATCACCTGCAGCCCAAGCGGCAGGCCCTGTGCGTCCAAGGCTGCCGGCAACGCCAATGCCGGGAGCCCAGTCAAATTCGCCGTCACCGTGAAGATGTCGTTCAGATACATCGATACCGGATCGCCGCTGCGCTCGCCCAGCGCAAACGCCGCCGAGGGCGTCGCCGGCGTCAGGATCGCATCTACGCCCTCGAACGCGACGCGGAAATCCTCGGCGATACGCGCACGCACTTTCTGCGCGCGCAAATAATAGGCGTCGTAATAACCGGCGCTTAAAACATAAGTCCCGATCAGAATTCGCCGCTGCACCTCGGGTCCAAACCCGGCCGCGCGCGTATTCTCATAGGTCGAGGCCAAGTCGCGCCCCTCGACCCGCGCGCCGAACCGCATGCCGTCATACCGCGCCAGATTCGACGAGGCCTCCGCTGGCGCCACAATGTAATAGCAAGGCAGCGCGTACTTGGTGTGCTTCAACGAAATCGGCTTGATCTTGGCGCCGGCGTCTTTCGCCCATTCGATGCCCTTTTGCCAAAGCGCCTCGATCTCGGCCGGCATGGCGTCGATGCGATATTCTTCCGGCACGCCGATAATCATGCCCTTGATGGACTTCCCGCAGGCGGCGCGAAAATCCGGGAGCTGCTCCGGCAGCGAAGTTGAATCCTTCGCGTCGTGGCCGGCCATCGATTGCAGCAACATCGCCGCATCCTCGACGCTCTTGGCGATCGGCCCGGCCTGGTCCAGCGACGACGCGAACGCGACAATACCCCAGCGCGAGCAGCGCCCATAAGTCGGCTTAATCCCCACCGTACCGGTGAACGCCGCCGGTTGGCGGATCGAGCCGCCCGTATCTGTCGCGGTCGCGCCCAAGCACAAATCCGCCGCCACCGCCGCCGCCGAGCCGCCAGACGATCCGCCCGGGCTCAATTTTGAATCTTCATTGCCGCGCCGCCACGGGCTCACCACCGGGCCAAACCGCGAAGTCTCGTTCGACGAACCCATCGCGAATTCGTCCATGTTGAGCTTGCCCAGCATCAATGCGCCATCGCGCCACAGATTGGCGCTGACCGTACTTTCATACGTCGGCGAAAATTCCCCAAGAATGTTCGACGCCGCGGTCGTGCGCACGCCCTCGGTGCAGAACAGATCCTTGATTCCCAGCGGAGCGCCTTCGAGCGGCCCAGCTTTGCCCTTAGCGCGCCTCGCGTCGCTCGCCTTCGCCGCCGC
>JANNFH010000030.1:0-4194 GCA_031379565.1 Alphaproteobacteria bacterium | reverse complement strand
GATGCGGCGCGAGACTTCCAGCACGTCTTCCTTGTGCAGGGGCGCCGGCGCGCGCCCGGCCGCATCGTGCAGCACCAGCGTAACGTCCGCGTGTTCGCGAGCCGGTCTGCCGGCGCTGCCCGAGAAGATGACATCGTCCATGTCCGAGGCGCGCATGGATTTGGCGCTGGCCGCGCCCATCACCCAGCGCACAGCTTCGAGCAGATTGGATTTACCGCAGCCGTTTGGTCCGACCACGCCTGTGAGCCCCGGTTCAACCGGGGCGCGGATGGGGTCAACGAAGGATTTGAAGCCGGCGAGGCGCAGCTCGGTGATGTGCAAGGGCGCCCCGGGACCGTTTGTCTATCGGTTGCTGGCGATGGCGGCGTCGAGCGCGCGCGACATGCCGTCATAAGTCATGATGCTTGGGTCGGTGAGTTTCTCGCCGTTGAGGATGAAAGTCGGCGTGCCGCTGATTTCGAAATCGCGTTCGGCGTTTTCAACGGTGCGGCGTATGCGTTCAGCGCCGGTCGGATCGCTGATGCATTCCATCACTTGAGGTTCGGAGAGCCCGGCGCCGGCGCCGATCTCGACGAATTTCTGGCGCACGCCTTCCATTGTGCCGGACGCGAAAATCGCCTGCTGCTGCTCGAACAGCACGCCGACGCGGGTGAGATATTGCTCTGGCGAGGCGCCGCCGCACCGCGCGATCTGGAAACCGGCCACCGCGATTTGTGCGGGGGCGGTGGGATATTCGCGGAAGATAAAGCGCACCTTGCCGGTGTCGATGTAATTGGCCTTAAGCTCTGCCCACACGGTCTCGTGGAATTGGCGGCAGTGCGAACAGGTCACGGAGGCGTATTCGATCAGCGTAAGCGGCGCGTCGGCGGCGCCGATGCCCATATCGTCGGGACTGGCGCTAGCTTGGCCGTTTGCGCCGCCGCAAGCGGCCAGGCCGCCCAGGGCCAACACGCTGGCTCCCAAAAGCAAATTTCGACGCCCGATCGCGAACATGGCATTTCCTCCGGTATGAGGGCCGGATGATTAGAGGCTTTTGGGGGCCAAGAAAACCTCAGCTCTGCTTTACGGCTCGCCCAAGCCGCAGCAGGGCCGATCTCAGAGCGCTGTCGCCGATGTGGTCAAGCGATTGCGCCAGGGCCGCGTCTTCGGCTTCCCCAAGCCGGCGTTTCACTGGGCGGAGGTTGGATTTAGCCGGGGCTGCGGCGCGCTGTTCGATGCGGATAGCTTTGATTTGGACCCCGGCCAGCCTCAGCCGCTCGATCAGAAGCGGGATTTGCAGCTGCAGGAATGGGGCAAGCGCGCTGGGCGCACGCAGGGTCAGCGCGCCAGCGACCAGCTTTTCCGGGAATGCCTTGCCCGCATAGGGCGCGCCGGCGATTTCGGTCCAGCGGCGTTTCAATTCGCCCAGGCCCATCCCGCCCTGGGGCATGAGCGGGCGAAGCAGCGCCGCCACCGCCTTGCCGGCCTTGGGCGTGGGGGCGAAGCTGGCCCGTCCGCGCTGGCCGGCAAGCGCCTGGACCGCGCGGCTTTCAAGCTCGGCGGCGGCGGGCGCCTGGGGGGCGGGGCTTAGGCGGCTGCGCACGGACATCGACCTCGAAGCGAATCGGATTTTGGTAAACAGAGGGTAAAGATGAGGGCGACGGCGGCCTCGAAACGATCTGGCCTGGTTGTGGATAAGTCTCACGCGACTCGGGAGAAGCTGCGGAAAACGCTGCTCGCCTGGTACGATAGCAACGGGCGCGAGTTGGCTTGGCGCGTGCGTGGCGGCAGGGCCGATCCCTACCGCGTGTGGCTTAGCGAAATCATGCTGCAGCAAACCGGCGCGGCGACGGTCGGTCCCTACTTTGAAAAATTCTTGGCGCTGTTTCCGACTCTTGAAGCGCTCGCCGCCGCCCCGCGCGAGGCTGTGCTCGAGGCCTGGGCCGGGCTTGGCTATTACAGCCGCGCCCGCAATTTGCACGCGGCGGGCCAGCTTCTCGCCGCGAACGGTTTTCCAGATTCGGAAGCGGGTTGGCGCGCTCTGCCGGGCGTTGGGCCCTACACAGCGGCGGCGATCGCGGCGATCGCGTTCGAACGACCGACCAATGTTGTCGATGGCAATGTAGAGCGGGTGATCGCGCGGCTGCGCGCGGTGGAGATTCCGCTGCCGGCGGCGAAGCGTGAGCTGCGCGCGCTCGCGGGCGAACTGGTGGCCCCGGAGCGCCCCGGCGATTGGGCGCAGGCTTTGATGGACCTGGGCGCGACGATCTGCACGCCGAAGGCGCCGCGATGTCCGCTTTGCCCCTGGCGCGGCGCGTGCGCGGCGCATGCGAGAGGTGCGCCTGAGGCTTATCCGCGGCGCACGGCGAGGGTTGCGCGACCCCAGCGTTTCGGCGTGGCGTTTGTGCTGCGTCGCGGAGCTCAGCTGTGGTTGGTGCGCCGGCCAGACAAAGGCTTGCTTGGGGGGATGGCCGGTTTGCCGACAACGTCGTGGGAGAATACGGCGTGGGCGCCAGTTCCGGCGCTCGACTATGCGCCGGCTATAGCAGCGTGGGAAAGATTAGGCGCCGTGCGTCACGTGTTCACGCATTTCGCCTTAACTCTCGATGTTTATTCGGCGAGCGGCGAAGCGGCTGGCGAGGGCTGGTGGGGCGATACGAAAGCGTTGCCGACGGTGTTCAAGAAGGCAGCGCAGATGGGAGTAGAAAGATGAGCGAAACCCACCAAGGCGGCTGTTCCTGCGGCGGTGTGCGCTATCGGCTGAACAGCGCGCCGATGTTCGTGCATTGCTGCCATTGCCTCGATTGCCAGAAGCAAACCGGCGGCGCGTTCGCGATCAATGCGCTGATGGAAACCGACCGCATCGAGATGCTGGCGGGCGAACCTCAGCCGGTGTCGATGCCTACCGACAGCGGACGTCCGCACGACGTTTATCGCTGCGAGGGCTGCCAGGTCGCGCTGTGGAGCGATTATGGTCGGCGGCCTTATTTGCGTTTTGTGCGTGTTTCGACCTTGGATCAGCCGCACGCGGTTGTGCCGGATGTGCATATTTTCACGCGCTCGAAAGTCCCGTGGGTGGGCTTGCCGAAGGCGGCGCGCGCGTTCGAGATTTTCTACGACATGAAGCAAGAATGGCCGGCCGAAAGCCTGGAGCGCCGGCGCGTCGCTTCGGAGCCTAAGTAAAGCCGATAATGAAACGGGCCCCGGCCAGTACGATCGCTGCCGCCAGCGCGACCAGCGCCACGCCAGCGGCGCGCCGGCGTTTGGCTTCTGCTTCCTTGGAGAACGCCAGCCAAAACAAGTCTGCATCGACACCAGGGTGAAAATCACCCAGGCGATCGCGGCGAGAACGGCAAGCAGAAGCGGCATCGCGAGAGCTTAGGGCAGGTTTCGTCCAGCGTGAAACACCACCCATCCCCGGATGACGGGGTAGCCGGCAGTCCGGGGCCCATAATCACACCCCAATCGAGTTTATGGGTCCCGGACTTGGGCGTAGCGCAATCCGGGAATGGGTGTCGATCCGATTCAATTTGGAAGGAACGCACTTTAACGCAAAAAGCGAAGGACGCGGAGGGGGAGCACCTCCGCGTCCTTCTTTCGTCTCAGACTTTCGCGCTTGGCTCTTACGCGACGATCTGAGCAGCTTGGGCCAAGGTCGCCAGCGCGCAGGGAAGGACGAGCGCGGCGGCGGCGGCCAAGGAAATCAGCTTCTGGGTGAGGGTGGTGTTGGTCATGGCGGGCTCCGGGTTGGTGTTCGTGTTTCGATGAAACCAACATAAGCGCGGCGCCGACCGGGCGATGTGCCCGTGGTCACGATAGGTGCGAACCCCCTCCCTCTTGAGGGGGCAGGGGGTGGGGTGAGGCGCCGTGCACGGGGTTGGAGCGCGCGCGTCCACGCATGCATCGCCAGCCTTGCTCACGAAAGCGCCTTGCGAGCCTGGAGGCTCGCGGTCCAACTCACCAAGAGGCGCGCCACCCGCACTCAGTGCGCCGGCGCGGCCTGGCGCAAAACGCTGAGATAGCCCGGCGCGATAATCATGCGCGCGCCATAGCCCTTGGCCATCAGCAAGCGATGCGCCGCCGGCAGATTGTAGCAGGGCAAGTGCATGAAGACGTGATGTTCGCCGTGATAATGCACCCAATCGGGCGCGATGAAGAGGCGTTCGAGCGGATTGGCGTGGGTGGTGCGGGCGTGGCTGAACGGGTCTTCCTTGG
>JANNFH010000011.1:0-1680 GCA_031379565.1 Alphaproteobacteria bacterium | reverse complement strand
AAGATCGTGCACCATCAAATCGAGCGTCACCGAAACATCGGCGCTGCGCCCGGTCCAAGGCCCCTCGCGCACGCTCTCAATCAGGCTTGGGCGCTCGCTAGCCGCGTAGAGCCCCATTGCCTCAAACACCAAGCGTTCTTGATGCCCGCACCCGAGCACAAGGCGCTTCTCGCGCGCAAGCTCAACCAACAAGCCGGCCTCGAACACCGAGGTGGCGATCGGTTTTTCGATCAGCACGTGCTTGCCGTATTCCAATGCGGCGGCGGCGGCGCTGGCATGGGTTATCGGCGGGCTGGCGATGGTGACGAGGTCCAAGAGGTCGAGCATATCGTCCATATTGGCGAAGGTGCGCACGCCCAAGGCGCCCGCCAACGCCTCCATGCGCTCGGCATCGAGGTCATAAACGCCGACCAAGTCGACGCGCTCGTCGGTTTGGTATTTGCGCGCATGGTGGGCGCCGAACACGCCAGCGCCAATAACGCCCGCTCTCAATCGTTTCATGGGCGTTTCATTCCACCGTCACCGATTTCGCCAGATTGCGCGGTTGATCCACATCGGTGCCCTTATGCACGGCGGTGAGATAGGCGAGCAACTGCACAGGAACCGAATAAACCAACGGCGCCACGAACGGATCGCATGCCGGCGCCAAAATCGTGTGCGCGGCGATGCCATGCGCCGCCGCCGCGCCGGCCGGATCGGTAATCAGGATCAATTTTCCCCCACGCGCGGCCACTTCAGCCATGTTTGACAAAGTCTTGTCGAACAACGCGTCGTGCGGCGCCAGCACCACGACCGGCGTGCCTTCTTCGATTAACGCGATCGGCCCATGTTTCAACTCGCCCGCGGCGTAGCCTTCAGCGTGGATGTAGGAAATTTCCTTGAGCTTCAGCGCGCCTTCGAGCGCGATCGGGTAGTGGATGCCGCGCCCGAGAAACAGCACGTCGCGGGCGTGCGATAGTTCCTGCGCGATCGGCTCAATCGCCGCTTCCGCCTGCAGCGCTTCCGCGATCAGCCGCGGCGCTTCCATCAGCGCATGCGCCAGCCGCGCTTCTTCCTGGCTTGAAAGCGTCCCGCGCGCGCGTCCGACACCGATCGTCAGCGCCGCCAGCGCCGAGAGTTGCGCCGTGAACGCTTTGGTCGAGGCCACGCCAATCTCTGGCCCCGCCAAAGTCGGCATTCGCGCATCGGCCTCGCGCCAGATCGTGCTCTCCTGAACATTGACGATGGCCAACGTCTTCAGCCCTTGTTGCTTGCAATACCGGAGCGCCGCCAGCGTGTCGGCGGTTTCCCCGGACTGCGACACGAACACGGCGAAGCTTTTCTTGCCAAACGTCGGCTTGCGGTAGCGAAACTCCGAGGCGATGTCGGTTTCGGTCGGAATGCCGGCGATTTGCTCCAGCCAATATTCCGCCACCCGGCCAGCATAATGCGCTGTGCCGCAGCCGATCACGATGGCGCTGTCAGCGTTCAAATCGACGCCGTCCAGATCGGGAAGCTCGACGCTTTCCTTGAACGCATCGACATAGCGCCCGATGGTGCGGCCGGTGGTTTCCGGCTGCTCGTAGATTTCCTTCTGCATGAAATGGCGGTGGTTGCCCTTTTCCACCGCCGCCACGCCGCCGGAAAAAATGTGCACCGGGCGCTCAACAACCGCGCCGCGCGCGTCGATGATCTTGACCT